>JBKQLO010000180.1:0-7749 GCA_052147055.1 Terriglobales bacterium | reverse complement strand
TCTTCGCGGTGGGGGATGTGCGGCATGGTTCGGTGAAGCGGGTCGCGTCGGGTGTCGGCGAAGGCTCAGTGGCGGTGCAGTTCATCCATCAGTATTTGAGCAAAGTATAAATGGTCGAAAATTCAGAGCTCCTTCTCGTCCCAGCGTTCGCGGATTTGCCGGAAGATCAGATCGCCTGGTTCATCACCCAGGCGCAAGAACTCCGCTATAAGGCGGGCGACACCTACTTGCGCCAGGGCACTCCCGCGGATGCAATGTTTGTGATCCTTGAGGGGCAACTTGAGCTCCACGGGGAGATGAGCGGCGAAACTGTAGCTTTTTCTCTGACGGCGGGCGATGTCACTGGAGTGCTTCCGTTTTCAAGGATGAAGCAGTTTACCCTGAATGGTCGGGCAGTCACGGATAGCCGCATCTTGCGATTTCCGGCCGCACTGTTTCCGGATCTCGTGCAGAAGATGCCGGAGTTGGCCAAGCGCCTGGTGGGCCTGATGGCCGACCGGATCCGCGAAACCACTCGGATCGAGCAACAACGAGACCGATTGGCCGCTTTGGGCAAGCTTTCCGCGGGCTTGGCTCACGAACTCAATAACCCTGCTTCCGCCGCGAAACGTGCCGCCGGCCAATTGCGCGACATCCTGAAGAAAATCAAGGACGCGAGTCTTGAACTGGGCAGGCGCGATCTCACTTCTGCGCAGAAAGCAGAAATCGAAAAGCTGGAGACTTCGTTCATCCAGAGCGATCAACCTCCACCTGATGCGCTGACTGCCAGCGATCTGGAAGAACAGGTCGATTCCTTATTGCGCAGCCATGGGCAGAACGACTTATGGCAACTGGCGGCCGATCTGGCAAGGAAGAACATCAAACCGGAAGCGCTGGAATCATTGTTCGCGGCCCTCGATGCCGGCACTGCCCGAGCCGCTCTGGTGAGGATTGCCGCCTCGGTCGAGGTAGCGAACCTGCTGAATGAAATCGAGAGCAGTACCTCGCGAATTTCTGATCTCGTCCGCGCGATTAAGGAATACACCTACATGGACCAGGCTCCGGTACAAAATGTTGATATCGTGAAGAGCCTGGAAACCACACTTACCATCTTGCACCACAAGCTCAAAGGCGGAGTAGTTGTGCAGCGCGACTATCAGCGCATTCCGTTCCTCGTGAATTCATTCGGAAGCGAGCTCAATCAGGTGTGGACTAATCTCATCGATAACGCCATCGATGCGATGGGTGGAAAGGGCGAGCTTCGAGTCCGAACTTATCGCGATGACAGGTGCGTGGTCGTGGAAATCGGCGATAACGGTCCCGGAATTTCGCCTGAGGTCAAACCGCACATCTTTGAACCATTCTTCACAACCAAAGGAGTAGGGGAGGGAACGGGGCTGGGCCTCGACACGGTTCAGCGCATTGTGAAGAAACACAGAGGCAATATTCAGGTGACTTCGAAGCCCGGTGACACACGTTTTCAAGTGTGGCTTCCGCTGGCGGAAACCGCCGTGCTGGCAGAGACAAAGCTACACTAAGGATGGCAGGTCGATGGCGATTGGGTTCCATGAGCCTCTCCGAGTTCCGTAAGCATTGCAACGAATTTACCGGAGTCGCGACTGCCAGCTAACCGCGCTTGAAAGGTTGCGTGTGGCTCACCATGAGGAGCACGGTCTGTGCCAGACGCTCCAGAACCGCGAGATCGCCCTCGTCAAAAGCAGAGGGCTGCGGCGAGAAAACCTCCAGCACTCCTACGACCTCGCGCTCGTAGCGGATAGGTGCGGCCACTATCGAGCGAATACCGAGTCGCCGGCACATCACGGCTTCGATGCGGGGATCGGTCTCGGCGTCGTCGCAACGCAGGGTTTTTCCTGTACGTATGCACTCCCCGGAAAAACCCGAGTTGACATCTACGCGGGTTCCGAGCGGCGGTCCGCCAGTTCCGACGCTGGCCCGGCACATCATAGGACCGTTGTCGGCGATGGCGATGGCCGCGCCAGCGCCGCGTAAGAGCGTCCGCGCGCGTTCGCCGATCACCCGCAGCGCAGTATTCAGATCCGACCCAAGCGAGTTGAACTCGTACTGAATTGAGGTCGAGACCGGTGGACGGCCAGGGGTCCCTGCAGTGCCGGCTTCGGCTTCCAAACTACCAGCTTCGGCTTCCAAGCTAATGGATCGCGGCTGGTAAGTTCCACTGCCTGGAGATTTGCTGCCCAAGCCTAGCCCAGGCACTCGGTCGAAGGTAAGTTTAGGCGCCTTGCGACTGGGCGCTGTGTCATTGAGTGCCAGCCACTCATCCAAGCGCTGGCGCGCCTCCACGGGGAGCTCGGAGAATCGCACCCCGGCGCGACCCAGAGCATCTGCCCATGCGATATAGCCAGTCGTCTCCAGGTGGGCGTCCAGGTAGGTGTTCGAATCCGGCAGATCGAGGTGGAGTTGAACAAAGTGGTCAGCTTCCAGGGGGACGACCGTTTGCATGGACAGGCCCTGCTCGCTGAGATCCAGAATCATGCCTCCCGTGACCCCATCGAAACTGGCAAAGATGGGCCCATTCACCTTATGCCGCAAGCAACTACGACGGTCTGTAATCATCTTCCAGCCTCCACCCCGTAGTTTTCTCGCCCCATCGACACACGAGATCATCAGTTCCGAAGGAAACGTCAGTTCGAAAGGAACGATGCGTGCGGGCTTAATCCGCTGGGGTGGAGAGTCTTCGGCGATTGTGCTGCTCCGATGATCGGGGCAAAGACCGGTAAAAGGAAGTGCACGACAGGGTTCCCCGCACTCCCAATGGTGTGGGCCACTCGCCGGTAAGAATTCAGAAATTAGGGGGGGGTACCCCCCCCTACCCCAAAATGAGTTAAGTCGATGATAGTAAGGTAGTTATAGGCAACATATTCAAAAGATAGGACTTAGCATTGAATTTTGCTGTTTGGCGTGCACTTGCGGGGGTGCTGACTTCGGCCATATGTTGTCAAATAGCGATGAAAAGTTTGCGGCCGGAAATGCGTTCGTCTCTGGAGACTGGCGCAGTTCTCGATGGTGCACTGTCGAGGTATCTTGGCACCGATTGGGGAGCAGGTCTGTGATGGCTCGTACATCGCGTTTGTGATAAAAAAGGTCAACGCAGGAATTCCCCACTCAAGCCAAAACCAGTGTTCAGTCTCATGACATCCTTTACAAAATGTCTCCGGACATCCTTTACACTCCCGCCCAAGGATGCTCTGCCCTATGTGCTGGGCGAACTAATGCATACGTAGTAGTTTCTTGAGGCTAGTGTTCTTGACTTAGGTCAAAGGGGTAATTGCAAAGAACTCAAGAAAGGTTCAGAGTGCCGCTAGCGCCCAGAGCTGACCCTCCCCCCAGAGTTAGGCGCTACAAAAAAGAAAAAAAACAGGAGGATCAAAAATGAAAAAGCTCGGATTGTTGCTGCTTCCGATTCTGGCAGTCACGCTGATGCTGGGGGGAAATGCGTTCGCTCAAGACAACAGCGTATTTTTCACCACCTACTACTCCAATGCAAATTACCCGGGTGCGCCGGATGCAACCGTGCGTATCGTTAACGACGGCAACACAGACAACAGCCTGTACGCCGACATCTACGTACTCGATGACAGCCAGGAACTGCAAGAGTGCTGCGGCTGCTTCGTATCCAAGGATGGCCTGCTCTCGGAATCCGTGAATACTGAACTCCTGAGCAACTCCCTGACCGGGAAGATCAACCACCGTGGCGTCATCAAGATCTTTTCGGACGCGAACATTAACGGTTGGGACGCTGGCAGCGCCGTCAAGTCGACGGCCGGACTCCGCGTATCGGCGACGCACATTCAGTCGCTGAAGTACGAGTTCCTTGGCGCAAGTGACCCCGGTGGTTCTTTCGACTGGGCCGTTACCGAAACCAATGCCAACGACGCGAACCTCGGAGCGGTCGAGAAAGCGCTGTTGCCGGAAGAGTGCGGTTTCATAGTAGGCACCGAGGACGCCGCTGGCCTGGGCAGCGGATCGGGAGTCTGCGCCTGCACGCCGGAAGACTGGGACTTCTAGTCTTTCCGACTTGAAGGGCGGTAAGGCAGGGCTGAAACGGCTTGTTGGATAAAGCTGTTGCAGCACTACCTCATGAAACGGCTGGGGTTTTCCCCGGCCGTTTTCTTTTTCGCCTCCAATGACAAAAGAAAAGCCGCAACGGAACTGAGGCGTTAGTTGAACCTCGTGCTCGGCTCTGCGCATAATGCATTTATGGCGTTCAGTGCCGGCACAATTGACCGCGTTCTGAGTTGTCTCAGAGACTCCGGGACGCAAAAGTCTCCTCAGCCAAAATCGCGCTCTTCCCGTCAACCCGCTTTCTCCATTGCGATGATGCTCGGCTTGCTCGCCCTCACGTATGCACTCATCGCCGGTTTGCGTACCGTAGCCGACATGGACTTGGGATGGCAGTTGGCTACAGGGCGATGGATCGTGCAGCATCACAGCATCCCGTCTACCGACGTCCTCTCCTACACGGCACGCGGCCAGGAGTGGATTTATCCGGTGCTCTCGCAAGTCCTCTTGTATTGCGCGTATGCCGTGGGTGGCTATTCGCTGCTTTCCTGGCTGGGTGCCGCAGCCTGCGTCGGAACTGTCGCCTTGCTGCTGCGCCGTGGTGGTGCGGTCACAGCGCTTCTGGCGGTGATCGCAGTCCCCCTGATTGCGGCTCGCACCGCGCCCCGTGTCGAGATGTTCACGGAGGTTCTCTTCGCTGCGTTCCTCAGCCTGCTATGGCACTACCATCGGTCCGGGAGGGGTGCGTTGTGGCTGCTTCCGATCCTCATGTGTTTTTGGGCCAACCTGCACTTGGGGTTCATCGCCGGGCTGGGCATCTGTGCCGCTTATGTTGCTTTGGAGCTTGGCGATGCTGCGGTCGCGAGCCTTCGGCCAGACGCTTTCCAGCGCCTGCGGAAGGCAGCTCCGTGGTTACTCGCAACCGCCGTGGCAACCCTGCTGAACCCATGGGGAGCGCGAATCTATGTTGCTGTGGCCAGGCAAGGCGACGTTCTTGGCACTCACAGCAAGTGGATTCGCGAGTGGTCCGGGTTGCGCATCACCACGGGAAAACTGGCGGAGATGCTCGCGTGGCGGGAGCCGATCAGCACCCTGTGGTGGCTGATTCTGGCAGCAATTGTGGCGGCACTTTTCGCGGCGTATATGCGGCGAATCGTTCCAGCCCTGCTGCTTGCGGCTTCTGTCTATGTCGTCATCCAAGCTCTGCGGATGAGGGCGCCCTTTGCCTCCGTAGTCGTTGTGGTTGGCGGATCAATCCTGGCGGACGCGATCGGGCTCGGATGGGCGCGCCGTTTTAGGGCGTCTCAAGGCATTCGGCGCACTCAGGCCCGGGCCGCGACCGCGCTGCTTCTCGCGGCGGTGGTTTCGTTCGTTGCGGTTCGAGTCTCCGATCTTGTTACAAACCGTTACTATCTCAAGACTCCGCAGCTGTTCAATGCATTCGGCCCAGGCGTATCCTCCTGGTACCCGAACGAAGCAGCCGCCTTTCTGTTGCGGCAGCAGCTTCCCGGCAATATTTTTAATGACTACACTGCCGGCGGTTTTGTAGCCTGGGCGCTCTCGCCGTCGTACCCGGACTACATTGATGGCCGCGCCATCCCTTTCGGCAATGCGCTGTTCCTCCGTTCCATTGAGTTGCTCGCCCAGCCGCTTGATTCGCCGGCCTGGCAACTAGAGGCCGAGAGCCGCAATCTCAATACGATTCTTTTCTCCACGGATCATGACCTGACTGGATCGCTGGGCGAATTGGGGACGTTCTGCGCAAGCCGGCAATGGCGCCCCGTGTATCTTGACACCCATGCCGCCATTTTTGTGCGCGTCAAACCGGAGACCGCCGCCTGGCTCAGCCGTCTGCAGATTGATTGCAACAAAATCCGCTTTGATCATCCTCCTGAAATCGGCGGCAATCACGGTCGCGCGGAAGCGTTCCGCTACTACGTGAACGCCGGCTATATTCTTCTTGACCTGGGAAGACCCGCGGAAGCGTTGGATTCCCTGGACCGCGCGGGAAGCATTTTCTCTGACAGTGCGTTCCTGCACCTGGCGCGGGGATTCGTTCTCCAGAACCTTGGCCGATGGGCAGAGGCCGATCGCGAGTTATACACCTCGAGCGAACTCGGCTCCGACGATGCGGCTCTGGCTCTCGCTGCGCGATACGAACAACTCGGACGCTTCGCCGACGAAGCGCGAATTCTCAAGCACGCGGCGGAACGGTCCGACCGGCCCCATTGGCTCTACCTGAGATTGGGCTACGCGCAACTGGCGCTGGACCAGCCGCAAGAGGCGTTGATTTCTTTCGATCGCGCGGATAAGGAAAGCCCGTTTGTCGGGGATGCTGCCGTCCTCGGCGAGGCATTTCGCGCCCAAGTTGCAGAGGGCCGCCATCGTGCCTTGCATTTTTGGAGTGGCCGGCCGACGCCACAGCAGTGATAGGTCCGGGCCATTCATCGCTGACTGCCGAGCCAGCGAGAACGGAAACATTTCACTGTCACTAGTTCAGAACGTCGAGGGTGACCGTAGTCGTTTCGATCACACTTCCGCTCTTACCCGTTATGGTGATCGTGTGGTTTCCAAGCCCGGCGCTCTTACCAACAGTAATTGTCATGGTCGAAGTTCCAGACCCGGCAAATATAGTTGGGCTGAAGCTGACGGTCACACCTGTTGGCTGGCCGGTCGCGGACAAGGTAATGGCCTTATTGAAGCCCCCAGAAACGACCGTGGTGATAGTGGAGGTGCCGGAGCTACCCCTGGCAACGCTAATCGATGCGGGTGCTGCGCTGATGGTGAAGCTGGGAGTCGTCCCGGTCACGGTCAGGGAGACCGTGATCGTTTCGGTGGTGCTGCCCGAGGATCCGGTCGACGTTCCGGTCACCGTAATGCTGTATGTGCCCGTGACTGTGGATGAACCCACCGTCATCGTCATGGTCGAAGTGCCAGCCCCGGTAATTGAAGTTGGACTGAAGTTCACGGTCACGCCCGTTGGCTGGCCCGTCGCAGACAAGGTAACGGCTGAGTTAAAGCCGCCGGTCACCGCACTACTTATGGTGGAGTTTCCCGAGCTGCCCTGCACCACCGAGATCGAAGCGGGTGCCGCGCTGATGGTGAAGCCAGGAGTTGCCCCGGTCACGGTGAGGGAGACCGTGGTCGTTTCGGTGGTGCTGCCCGAGGTTCCAGTCACCGTAATGCTATACGTGCCGGTGACCGTCGATGAAGCCACCGCCATCGTCATGGTCGAAGTTCCAGCCCCGGTAATCGAAGTTGGGCTGAAGGTCACGGTCACGCCCGTGGGCTGGCCGGTTGCAGACAAGGCAATGGCCGAGTTAAAGCCGCCGGCCACCGCACTGCTTATGGTGGAGTTTCCCGAGCTGCCCTGCGCCACCGAGACCGAAGCGGGTGCTGCGCCGATCGTGTAGCTCGGAGGCACGGTCACGGTCAGGGAGACCGTGGTCGTTTCGCTGGTGCTGCCCGAGGTTCCGATCGACGTTCCGGTCACCGTAATGCTGTACGTGCCGATGACTGTGGATGAAGCCACCGCCATCGTCATGGTCGAAGTCCCAGCCCCGGTAATCGAAGTTGGGCTGAAGCTCACGGTCACGCCAGTGGGCTGGCCGGTCGCAGACAAGGTAATGGCCGAGTTAAAGCCGCCGGTCACCGTACTACTTATGGTGGAGTTTCCCGAACTGCCCTGCGCCACCGGAACCGAAGCGGGCGAGCCGGAAAGGCTGAAGCCAG
>JBKQLO010000179.1:0-53156 GCA_052147055.1 Terriglobales bacterium | reverse complement strand
TTCGTCGCATCGACCCTTTCAAACTCTTTTGCCTCTTCCCAACCATCTACTTCGGCAAGCACCTGCGAATGCCTGAGGTGGAATATCTTCAAACCTCTCGCCTGCGAATCGAAACTGAACTGCCTCTCGATGTCTATGCCGACGGCGAATACGTGTGTAAGACACCAATTGAAGCGAGCGTGGCAAGGGCAGCGTTACGAGTCATCGCGCCTTGACCGGAAACTTGAAACCAGAAACTAGCAACTGCTCTCCAGTGCTACACTACTTCTCACTGTATGGCTGAGAATGGCCGTTCCCGCACCTGGCTCTGGGTCGTCATCGGTGGTGGAGCCTTTTTCCTGTTCACCCTGGCGGTGTTCACCCTGGTGTATCTAACCCTGCATGCAGGCGGCGAGCAGGCATCGCTCACCCGCTTCGGCGACAAGATCGGCATAGTCGAACTCGAAGGTGTCATCCTCGACCCCAAGACCGTCGTGGGACAGCTCAAGAAGTTCGGCGACGACGATTCCATCAAAGCCATCATCATTCATGTGAATTCGCCCGGCGGCGGCGTGGCCGCATCCGAAGAGATCTATCGCGAGGTCAAGCGCATCCGCGACGAGAAAAAGAAGCGCATTGTGGCTTCTATTGAAACCGTAGGGGCCAGCGGCGCCTATTACGTTTCTGCAGCCACCAACAAGATTTATGCCGACAACGGCAGCATCGTGGGCTCCATTGGCGTGATCATGCAGTGGGTGAATTATGGCGACCTGCTGCACTGGTTGAAAGTCAAGCCGGAAACGCTGAAGGTCGGCGAATTCAAAGACACCGGCGACCCCAGCCGCGAAATGACCCCGGCCGAGCGCGCCTACATGCAGTCGCTGATCGACAACATGTACGGTCAGTTTGTAAAGGCGGTGGCTGACGGCCGCCACACCAAGGAAGCCGACATCAAAGCCATCGCCGATGGCCGGGTTTGGACCGGGCAGGAAGCCCTGTCCATGCACCTGATCGATCAGATTGCCGACTTCGAGGCAGCCGTGGACGACACCGCCAAAGCTGTCAATATCAAGGGCGAGCCTGTACTTGTGCATCCCGAGCGGCGCCGGGAAACCGCCCTCGATCTGCTGTTCGGTGATCTTTCCCCATGGCTTCCCACCCGCGAGAAGTTGCTGGAGAACCAACTGGGGTTCTACTATCTGTGGAAGTAGGAAGACAGGCCCTAATCCCCGATAACCAAATGCCACTTGCGCACAACCCCTGAAATTTGAGAAGGTTATGGGTGCCCCGATGTGGCGCAGGAGCCTGGGTCCCCAGAACGGCCACGCGGACGCGAAATCACTGACGACGGAGCGAACAAGCGTATGACAAAAGCGGATTTGATCGACGAGGTCTCCCGGCTGGCGGAGTTGACGCGCAAAGACAGCGAAGTCATCGTCGAAACCATTTTTGACAGCATCGTGCGCTCACTCCGCGTGGGCGATAAGATCGAAATTCGCGGCTTTGGCAGTTTCCGCACCCGGCAACGCAAGCCGCGCGTGGGACGCAATCCGAAGACCGGCGATCGGGTGGAAGTTCCAGCCAAGAAAATTCCCTTCTTCAAGCCCAGCAAAGAATTGAAGGATCTGGTCAATCACGGAGGGGGCGAAACCCCGGCCCCGGCTGCGCCGGCGCAGTAATGTTTTTAATGCCGTCCGTCCGCTGTGTTTAAATCAGTGCGATGTTCGCCCGTAAGATCCGCGTGGAATACGACAACAACGGCCGGCACGTTCCCTGCCCCATGAAGTGGCTGGACAATTTCTCCATGCGCAATTTCACCAATGCCAGCGTCTTTGACGACACCCTGCCCGTGGGCGATGGCATGATGGAAATCGGCAGGAATGTTCCTCTAGATGGTTTGAAAACCGCGATGGAGGACTGGTTTCATCGGAAGAGTTATCTGCCCAAGGGCGCAGGATTAACGGTGACCGAAGGCTGACCCGGCGGGGGCGCCGCTTTCACTTAGCGTAGTGCAGGAGCGAGAAAACGTCGTACCCCTTGAGCTTGTCGCGGCCTTGCAGAAAATCCAACTCTACCACGAAGCCCAAGCCGGCGATCTTCCCGCCCAGCGACGCCGCCAGCTTGGCGGTCGCTTCCGCTGTACCACCGGTTGCCAGTAGGTCATCCACGATGAGCACCCGCTGTCCGGGCTGGATCGCATCTTTATGGATCTCGAGCGTATTGGTGCCGTACTCCAGCGCATAGTCGTGCTTGGCGGTGGCGGCGGGTAGTTTGCCCGGCTTGCGCACGGGAACGAATCCGGCATTCAGCCGGTAGGCCAGCGCCGGCGCAAAGATGAATCCTCGCGCCTCCATGCCCAGCACCAGATCGATGTCTTTGCTGATGTAATGTTCGGCGAGCGCATCGATCAGCATGGCAAAGCCGCGCTTCTCCTTCAGCAGGGTGGTGATGTCGTAAAACAGAATGCCTTTCTTGGGAAAATCCGGGACTTCGCGAATCAGCTTCTTCAGCGGCTCGCAATTCATTTCCGGCTTGATTGCCGCGACCTTAGTCGACATTACCAGGCTCCTTCGATGCGAAATGTGGTCAGACCCGCGACCGGCTTGGCGTCATGCTCTTCGACGTCATCGACGCGCGCCGCGCGTGGGCCTTGCTGCAAGCGGGATTTCAATCCGGTGAGCTGATCGCGGCTTCCCATCGCCAGCACTTCGACGCTGCTATCGGCGTTGTTGCGCACCCAGCCGGCGATACCGAGGATGTGCGCCTCGCGCTCCACAAACCAGCGAAATCCTACACCCTGGACGCGTCCGCGCACCAGGAAGCGGCGAGCTTGCGCAACGGATTGTGTTGCCGCGACCACGTTTATAAATTGCAGAAGTTAGAAGTCAAAATGCAGAAGTGAAACTAAGACTCACCGGCCGAAATTTGAACTTCTTCATTCTTCATTCATACTTCTGACTTTACTGCGCTCTCGACAAATACACGCCCTCGGCCGTATCCACCTTGATCTTCTCACCTTCGTTGATGAACGGCGGCACTTGCACGACCAAACCAGTTTCGGTCTTGGCCGCCTTGGTGACGCTGGAGGCAGTAGCGCTCTTGAGTCCGGGTTCAGTCTCTACCACCGTGAGTATCACGGTTTGCGGCAACTCGATTCCCACCGCCTTACCGTCGAAGAACTCCACTTTGATCTTCAGGTTCGAAGTCAGGTAATCTACCGCATCGCCCAGGATTTCCTTGGTCAAATGGGTCTGCTCGAAGTTGGTGGTGTCCATGAAGTAGTAGCTGTCGCCGTCGGCGTACAGGTATTCCATCTCCTGCTCATCTACATTGATCTTTTCAATGGGATCGGGCGAGCGGAAACGGTGTTCGAACATGGCGCCGGTGCGCAGGTTGCGAAGTTTGGCCTGGATGAAAGCGCGCAGATTGCCGGGCGTACGGTGCTCGACGCTGAAAACCGAATGCAGATCATTGTTGTGCTTGATGATCATGCCGGGGCGAAGCTGGGTCGCAGGAATAGCCATTGCGAAAAACCTCTCCTTGTTTGATGGCGGCTGGCTGGCGGACGCGGGCAGGCCACATTTTCCACCAGACACGAGGCTCGAAAGCTTTATTTTACACGGACTTGGGGCAATAAGGAAAATCCGGGCCAGGGGGACACTCTGGTTACCTGACCCGCCGGCCCACGGAAGACTAGAATGTTTGCAGACCAAGCAGAATTGGAATTTTCATCCGGAGGAGTGTTTTTATGCGCGTGGGAAAGTACGAAGTTTCCGAAGGCGGCCGCAGCAATACAGCCATTACGTTCCTGCTGATTGGGCTGGGCGCGGGTGCGTTGCTCGGGCTGCTGTTTGCTCCCAAAGCCGGCAAACAGATCCGCAAGGATTTGCGGCGCAAGTACGACGACGCCCGCGAAACCGTGGAGGACTGGACCGAAGACGCTCGGGACGCTGCCGAAGAAGTGCTGGAACGGGGCGCCGAGTTTGCTGAGGACGTGCGTGACCGCGTGAGTCCACTGGCTAAGAATCTCCGGCGGAGATAAGCCGGCTGTTCAAGCCCAGGGCTCTTCCAGCTACGCTCGTCTAGCCAAAGATGGTGGAGAAGAAGCCTTTGAGCTTGCCAAAGAAGCCGCGGTGTACGGGCTTTGGAGGCACGACGACTGCTAGGAACGAAGCCGGCCCCGGCATGTCGCGCAAGGGAAGCAACCCGGCTTCTTCCGCGGGCGCCGGCGTCAGGGGCGGCGGATCGTTAGCGCGAAACACAATCGGCGCCTCGACCTGCACATGAATATCGTCGGCCTTCGACACCGGAAGCGCCGCGATCTCTGATCCTGGAACAGGCCTTCTTAGGTCTGGCGTCGCGGATGCCGACGCGCGCACCAGCGGCGGCGTGGTGGGCGGGCAACCGCAATTCATCGGTACCGCGGTGTCCACTGCGCTCAGTTTTCCGGAATGAAACATCACCTGCTGCGCTGCCTTTACCTGGTAGGTGCCATCTCCTAGAAGCTCCGAGACAATCACTGAGGCGGTGTTGCCCGGCAATGACTGGATGCAGGTATTGCCGCGTGAGTCCGCGCTGACGCCGTAGTGGAACTCTCCCGGCCCCGCCAGCAGGATGCGGAAGTCGGGAGTTAGAATCGAATCGGCGGCTGCGTCCAGCGAATAATGCGCTTCCAGGGCCCCGGTGCTCATGCCCAGCATTAAGGTGCGGCCGTTTTGCGAGCTAGTCACCGACACCGTGGTTCTTGGGCAAACCAGAATTTCCCCGCCGCGTCCCAAACGCAAAATCGCGGTATCTGCTCCCGCCGTCACCGCCGACCCGGTCGCGACCCGGCTGCCCGCCAGTACAACCCCGCCTGAAGCTCCTGAACTCGGCAACACTGCGCGCGAAATAGCTGGGACGGGAGCGGCCTTGACTGCCTCCTCCATGGGATGGAGACGAACCATCAGGCGGTTCCCTGCCGCATCCCAGGTGTAGGCGACAGGCTGGCTCAGGTCGACCACGATCCGCGCCACCGGTGGATCCTGCTGAAACTGGCTCAACCGCACTCCGTTGATTTCGCTGCCCCGGAAGTCAATCCGCTTTTCGTGCCCGGCCAAACGCGCGTTCGGCAGATCAATGACCAGGCGCGGCGGATTGTCGAGCTTGCTGATCGCCGGAACCAGTGGCCGGCTGGAGATGATCTCGACCACTGGCCCATTCGGTTCCGGCAAAGCTTGAATCGAACGAACCACAGCAGAAGACTCTGAACTGGCCAATAGTTTTGGACTGGACTGTGCCGCCGCTGCTGTTACAAACAGCAGAAGGCAGGCGAAAGGGGACCGCAAGAGCTTCATGTTGGGAGGAGTCCTAAGCCAACAATACCACTCGGCTAGGACAGCGAGAAGTGCCGCCTGAGAAACGAAAGTAAGGGGTTTTTCCGATCAGGGCTCGGAGAGGAACTCGTATTCGTCAATCACCGCGGCGACGGCAACCTTGCCATCGGGACCACCTTCGTCCACTCGTACCACTTTGCCGCGGCAGCGCACGCGAATACTCTCGGTCAGCGTGATCTCCGGTGGCAGGGTGAGAGTGAACTCAATGGCTGAGCCGGCGCTGATTGCCGAATCCACGTAAAAGCAGATACCCCGCGCGCTTACATCGCGAGTCTGGGCAGCCTTCTCCTCTGCTCCGTCGTTGGCATACGACACGGACACGGGTAGCCGCAGCGCAAAACGACGCGTGGCCCGCTTATTGTCCTGCGTGGTCTCGGCCATGACCCCTCCGGAAGTCTGTAGCATGGCGTGTCGGCGGGGCGGTGTCAAGCTGTACTTGCGGGCACACCCTGGGCCTGAATTCGTGCTGATGTAAGCTGTTTTCAGGGCGCTATGGTCTTTGTCCTCGACAATTACGATTCCTTTACCTACAACCTGGTGCAATATCTGGGCGAACTGGGTGCGGAAGTCGAAGTGCGCCGCAACGATGAAGTAACGGTTACGGATGTCGAGGCCATGAAGCCCGAACGTATTGTGGTTTCGCCCGGTCCGTGCACTCCGAAAGAGGCCGGCATCAGCGTGGAGTTGATCCGCCATTTTGCGGGGAAGGTACCGATCTTGGGCGTTTGCCTGGGACACCAGGCCATTGGCGCTGCCTTCGGCGGCGAGGTCGTCCGCGCCCCAAAACTAATGCATGGCAAGACCAGCGAAGTGCAGCATGATGGGAAGACGATCTTTCGCGGTCTGCCATCTCCTCTGACTGCCACCCGTTATCATTCTCTGATCGTTCAGGAGGAGAATCTGCCGCAGGATCTTGAAGTCAGCGCTTGGACCAGTGACGGAGGCGGGTTGCGCACGATTATGGGTCTGCGACACCGGAAGTTTCCGGTCGAGGGGGTGCAATTTCATCCCGAGAGCGTGCTGACAGAACAGGGGAAAATGCTGATTCACAATTTCTTGGGGTTGCTGTGACTGGGGGCGTGCAGAATGAACTTAATCAATTGCCTTTGTGCCGACGATCAGACTGGCCCGAATCTTTTTCAGCTTCCTGCCTACCTGCAATATTATGGGTTGGTTCAGATCTAATAAAACTACGGGATCAACGTTCAACTGTCCGTTCACTTTGACGGCTTTTTGCTTTAACTTCCGCACAGCGTCGCTGACTGAGTCGGCAAGACCTTCGCGTGCTAGCAGTTTGTCCAATCTCACCCGTCCGTCCGCCGTCACTTCGACGGATGCAACGACTTCTTCGATATCCTCCGGCACTTCATCCCTCTGAAACTGCTTGGCCCAATCGTCGCCCGCTTTGGCGGCTGCTTCTGCCGAATGGAAATCGGCCGCAATCCTCCGTGCGAGGTCTTTTTTCGCCTGCATGGGATGCGTCTCGCGCTTCATCTTCTCGATTTCCGCCATCTGCACATCGGTCAGCAGTTCGTAATATCTCCACATCATTTCGTCGGAGATGGACATGATCTTGCCGTACATCTCGAGCGGAAGCTCATGGATGCCGATGGCATTGCCCAGCGACTTTGACATCTTCTGCACGCCGTCGAGGCCTTCGAGAATCGGCGTGGTCAGCACCACTTGCGGCTCTTGTCCGTAGGCGCGTTGCAGTTCGCGTCCTACCAGCAGATTGAACCTCTGGTCGGTGCCGCCGAGTTCGACGTCGGCTTCGAGCGCGACGGAGTCGTATCCCTGGGCCAGCGGATAGAGCAGCTCGTGCACGGCGATAGGTTTTTCTTCAAGGAATCGCTTGTGAAATTCTTCGCGCTCGAGCATCTGCGAGACTGTGTATTTGGCGGCCAGGCGGATGAAATCGTCGGCAGTGAATTTGGAGAACCAGCGGCGGTTGAAATCAATGACCGTCTTCTGCGGATCGAGAATCTTGAAGACTTGAGCTTTGTAAGTTTCGGCGTTCTGGTCGATCTGCTCGCGAGACAACGGTGGGCGGGTAACTGATCTGCCGGTGGGATCGCCGATCATGCCGGTGAAATCGCCGATGAGAAAAATGGCGGTGTGGCCGAGGTCCTGAAAGTGCTTAAGCTTGCGCAGGACGACGGTATGGCCGAGGTGAAGGTCGGGAGCAGTCGGATCCATGCCGAGCTTCACGCGCAGCGGCTGGCCGGAAGCGCGGGACTTTTCCAGCTTAGCGCGCAGGTCGGCTTCGCGAATGATCTCGGCGGCACCCTTCTTGATGTAGGCGAGTTGCTCGTCAACGGGGGCGAAGGTTGGCATCGAAAGCCATTATATGGAATGCAGAAGTGAGAAGTCAGAATGAAGAAGGAAACCCCAGAATGCGGAAGTAAAACCGGTTTCTGCGGCATCTCTAAGAAGCAATGCCCTTCGCTGTGCGAAGCGAGGTGACAAAAATAGCAGTGAGTCTTCAGCTTCCTTAACTAGGGGCCTGCAGTTTTTCAGGGCCGACGAGCCCTGTTTCTTCGATCAGTTCTAGCCAGAAGACGCTTTCGTCCGCCTCCTCCAGAACAATCCCCAGTTTGGCAATGAATTCGGCTTTAGATCGGGCTCGACAGGCGGCACGTGCCTTCTGAATTCTCACTTTTGATTTGCCCTTATCAGTCTTCGCCCCAAGATCTGGAATCCGCCTTTCAGCACGAGGTTGATCGCCTCGCTGTACGCAACATGCTCCTGTTCCAGAATACGGGCTGCGAGCGAGTGCTCGTCGTCGGTGTCGAGGACGGGGACCGTCTTCTGCACGATGATGGGCCCATGGTCGAGTTCTTCGTCTACAAAGTGAACGGTGCAACCGGTGACTTTCACGCCGTACGCGAAGGCTTGTTCCTGGGCCTCGAGGCCGGGAAAGGCTGGCAACAGCGAGGGATGGATGTTGAGAATGCGATGGGGAAACTGCCGCACAAACCAGGGCGAGAGCAGGCGCATGTACCCAGCCAGGCAAACTAGATCAACTTTGTGTTGCTGCAACGCGGCCACAACTTCGCGGTCGTGCGCTTCTCGATCTTTTCCTTTGGAAGGAATGACCAGAGAATTGAGTCCGAGACGCTGCGCGGTAGCAATACCTCCGGCATCGGCGCGATTGGAAATCACGACCGAGATTCGGGCATTCGGAATCCGGCCTTCGGCAACATTTTTGGCGATGGCCTCAAAGTTGGAGCCACGTCCCGAGAGCAGAATGCCCAAGGTTTTCATCCTCCCCATCATAAACTCACCACCGAATGGTTTGCCCCTTAGCTGGCCGCTCGGCTATAGTTTTCTCATGTATCGGGACTTCCACGCTGTGGACCGCTGGTCGAAGAAAGAAGTCCACTGCATTTATCAGGCCCTGATCGTGGCCATCGCCACCCGCCACGCCGACGCCGTGGACATCAAGTTTCTGGTGGATGGACGGACGGTGTGGATTGCCCTGCCCCATCCGGCATGGGCGGAGTACGCGAATCGCACCGGCAAAGTGATTACGGATCCATTGGCCATCGAGATTGCTGGCCACTATCTCAAGACGGCACTGGCATCGGGCGAAGGGGTTGGGCGCGAAATGTATTCATTGACGGTGGAGCAGGCTCTCGACCACCTGGAGACGGTGACAAGCGAAGAGGTCGAGGTTCCCTAAATATTTCCGGGTGCAGATCGCCTGTGGGTGTCTGCGGCCATCCCCTAGACTTTCCTAATGGCGCGCACGAGAGCTACGAGGATCACAGCGCCGACAATAGCCACCAGAATGTTGGGCAACAGCCCTCCACTCGAATAGATTCCCATCAGGCCAAGAATCCGGCTTCCGATGATTGCGCCCACGATCCCGAGCAAGATGTCGGTAACCGGCCCGTAGCCCGAGCCTTTCATGATCTTGCCGGTGGCCCAGCCGGCGATCAAGCCCACGATGATTATGTAGAGCAAGCCGACACCGAGAAACATAAAGATCTCCTTGCTTAAGTCTTGGCGTGAAGACTGTAACAGGAGAATCGTGAGACGGCTAGCTACCTCGGCCGAATTCCTGCCACTCCCATCATTCTTCCGGTCACGCCCTTTTCGGCGCGGTGGGAAAAAAGCAGATCGGGACGGCAGGCGGTGCAAAGCGGCGAGGCATAGATGTTCTTGGCCGACACTCCCGCGTCCATCAACTGGCGGCGATTGGCTTCAACTAAGTCCAGAAAGATGTTCGTCGGCAATTCGCTGTGGCCGGGGGCGCGAGCGGTGAGAAACAGCAGTGGGTATTTTTCACGGACGGGATCGGATTCCTTGACTTCGCGAAACAGATCGGCGGCGTAGGCGAACTGGGATTCAAAGTTCACGCGCACTTCCTCGCCGACCTGATAGCAGCAGCCGTGGATTCCCGGGCCGATGGCGGCCTTGATGTCTCGCGGCCGCGTGCCAAAGCAGCCGCGCATCTCACCAACCCCCTTCTCGACGATTCTCCGAACCGTGCCACGCCAGCCGGCGTGAAAGACGCCAACCGCACGGCGTTTGGTATCCACGAGCACGACCGGAAGGCAGTCGGCGGTCTGGATAGCGAGCAGAATTCCGGGGGCGTCGGTGACGAGGCCATCGCCGAAGAGTTGTTCCTGGGGCGGTTTACAAACACAATGAACGACGTCCGAGTGAATCTGGCGCAGGGTGATTAGTGGCCAGCGGTGCTTTTCGTCATTTGCGCCGATCCGGTGCTGGAACGCGGTTCGGTTACGTTCGACTGCGGCGCGTGAATCGTCCTTGGTGAAGCCGAGGTTAAGCGAGTGCCCACCGTAGGATTTTGAGAATCCGCCTTGGCGGGTGGAAAAGCCGTGCACCAGCCAGCGGATTTTAGAAAGTGCGGGGGCGGTGAGGATGGTAGTTGACGATTGCTTTCGGGAAGGGGGCACAGAACATCTTAGCAATAGCTTTTACCACGCGAACGTTAGACAGGTTTATGGAGAAGCACGCGGGACGGCAAAGCCTTAAACGCTGAGAGGCGGAGAACAAACCGCAGAGAAAGCCTGGTGTCATGATACGAGGTTCGGTTCACGTTTGTGCCAGGTTGTGGCTTGCTCGTAGGCGTAGGCCAGCTTGAGCACGGCTGCCTCTGACCACGGAGGCCCGGCGATTTGCAGGCCAATCGGCAGACCGGTCCTGGTGAATCCGCAGGGAACTGAAATCGCGGGCAGCCCCCAGACGTTAAACGGCCGGGTGTTGCGGAGCAAAACTAGTTCGCGCGGGCGCAACAGATCGGGATGCTGCTTAAGTTCGGCCAGGGACGGCGCGGGAATCGGTACCGCGGGGGTGACGAGGAAATCCAGGCTTGAGAAAAGGTGTTGGATTTCGCTGCGTGCTTTCGCTAAGTCTCGCCGGGCGCCTTCAACTTGTGCCTCTGAGATGTTCTCGCCGCTGCGGATACGGCGCAGTGTTTCCGGCTGGTACAGTTCGGGACTCCTCGCGACGAAGTCCCGGTGATACGCAAAGGACTCGGCGGCTTGCAGGGTACGATCGGCGGGGACATCGAGATTGATCTCGCGGATTTCGCCGCCTAAGGTCTTCAGCACGTCCAGCGCATGTTCGACGGCGGAAGCCACGTCAGTGTCCAGGTCTTCGTAGAAGAACCTTCGCGGAACGCCGATTCGCGCTGGTCGTGGCTCAACCTGAAGAGCTGCCAGACAGTCAGGCACCGGCGTGTCAACACTATTCCGATCTTCCGGGTCGAATCCGGCAATGGTGTCCAACAGCACGGCGACATCAGAAACGGTTCGGCCAAGGGGGCCGATATGGTCGAGCGACGAGGAAAGCGGAATCACGCCGCGTGCGCTGACTCGACCGTAAGTGGGCTTGATCCCTACCACTCCGCATTGCGCCGCCGGTTCGCGGATAGAGCCAGCGGTGTCGGTGCCAATGGCCCCGTAGCCAAGACCCGCGGCCACGGCGGAGGCCGATCCTCCGGACGATCCGCCGGCAATGCGGGCAGGGTCCCAGGGGTTATGAACTTCGCCGTAGTAGCTGATCATCGAGCTGCCACCGTAGGCGAACTCGTGCAGGTTTTGCTTCCCCAGAAATATCGCACCGGCGTTTCTTAACCGCCGCACAACTTCGGCATCCCGGGTTGGAATCCTGTCTTTGAACAAAACGCTGGCAGCGGTGGTGCGGGTGCCGGCAGTGTCCACGATGTCTTTCAATCCGAGGGGAACTCCGTGCAGCGGGCCGCGCCACTGGCCGCGCTGAAGTTCGGCTTCGGCTTGTCTTGCCTGCTGCAATGCCGAATCGGCGGTCACGGTAATGAAGGCATTCAGGATGGGATTTAGTTTCTCAATCTTCGCCAGGCAGTCCTTTGTCAGTTCCACGGGCGAAAGTTCTCGCTGGCGCAAGCGCTGGCTAACTTCCAGAATAGACATCAACATAATTGTTTCCGACGCCGGCGCGGGAATGTGTTCCTGCCGTCGCACGAAGGCCTATAATCTTACAATCTGCTTTGTCCGGAGGGGTGAGGAAAACCCATGGCCCAGATGACAGCGACTCCCGTGACCACGCAAGGGTTTCTGGTAGACGGCAAGTGGATTGAAGAAGGCGACCCGGTTGAGATCCGAGCGCCCTATGATCGCAGCGTGATTGGGCGGGTGTTTCAGGGGAGGCGGGAGCACGCTGAGGCGGCCATCGCCGCCGCGGTAAAGGCTTTCGGCACCACGCGCCGGCTGCCAGCTTTTGAGCGGCAACGCATGCTGCGCCGCGTGGCCCAGGGCCTCACTCAGCGCAAGGAAGAGATTGCTCACTCCATGGCGCAGGAGGCGGGGAAGCCGATTAAAGCCGCGCGCACGGAAGTGGAGCGCAGCATCTTTACCTTCACCGTAGCGGCCGAGGAAAGCACGCGCATTTACGGCGAATACCTTCCCCTCGACTGGCAAGAGACCACGGTCGGTCGCTGGGGGATTGTGCGTCGCTTTCCGTTGGGTCCAATTGGCGGCATCACGCCATTCAATTTTCCGCTCAACTTGGTTGCGCACAAAGTGGCGCCCGCTATTGCGGCGGGCTGCACTATCGTGATCAAGCCTGCGCCACAGACCCCGTTTACCGCGCTGCTGCTGGCGGAAGTCGTCCAGCAGGCGGGCTGGCCCGATGGTGCGCTCAACGTGCTTCCGCTTTCGAACGAGGATGCCGGGTTGCTGGTCACTGACGAGCGTTTAAAGATGATTAGTTTTACCGGTAGCGCCGCTGTGGGCTGGGACATCAAGCGCCGCGCAGGGAAGAAAAAAGTGGTGCTGGAACTGGGCGGGAACGCGGGAGTCATCGTCCACAGTGACGCCGACGTCGCCTTCGCAGCCGAGCGCTGTGTCGCCGGCGGTTTTGGGTATGCCGGGCAAACCTGCATCTCGGTGCAGCGCATTCTGGTGGAGCGGTCGGTCTGCGGCAAATTTACCGACGCGCTGCTGGCCGGAGTCAAGAAGCTCAAGAGCGGAGATCCGCTGCAGGATTCGACCGATGTAGGGCCGCTGATCCGGGAAAGCGACGCGATTCGTGCTACTGAGTGGATCCAGGAAGCGGTCGGCGGTGGCGCGCGCGTGCTCATCGGTGGGCAGCGCCGAGGCTCGATGCTGGAACCCACAGTGCTGACCGGAACTCGGCCTGACATGAAGGTGAATTGCCAGGAGATTTTTGCTCCGGTGGTGACGATTGAACCTTACGACGACTTTTACGATGCCATCCGGCAGATCAACCGGTCGTCGTATGGGTTGCAGACAGGCATTTTTGTGCGGGATGCCAAGCTGCTGTTCAACGCCTACGAAGAGTTAGAAGTTGGCGGTGTCATCGCCGGCGATGTGCCCACTTTTCGGATCGACCACATGCCCTATGGGGGCATCAAAGATTCCGGATTAGGGCGAGAGGGCCTCCGCTACGCCATTGAAGAGATGACCGAGCCGCGGCTGTTGGTCATGAACTTGCGGTAGTCTTTCTTCCCTGCCAGGGTTTTCTAATTTCGGGAACACCTCACCAGAAATTTCCGCTAAAGTTTTATTCAGGCACGCAAGCTGCGATTTGAAACTGCTATAATCCGTAGTTTCAAAACCTAACGTCGCGACAGTCTGACACTGCAACGGCTCATGCAGTTCCATAAAAGCACCGGGGCGATGGGCTCGTCCCCTCTGCACTGAAAGCTCTGACTGATGCAGATTTTTCATCGCAGCACGAACACAATTTCCCGCGCCACGATTTACGGAGCTGTCTTCCTGATCGCCGCGCTGTTGTGGGCTGTGCTGGAATTGCAGCGTTCGCCGTACATTACCTATGCGAAAGTGGCGCGCCCGCAGCCGGTGCCTTTCAGTCATCAGCACCATGTGGCCGGACTGGGGATCGATTGCCGCTACTGCCATACCTCGGTTGAGACTTCGAGTTTTGCCGGCATTCCGCCCACCAAGACCTGCATGAATTGCCACTTTCAGATTTGGACGGGAGCGCCTCTCCTCGAGCCGGTGCGGGAGAGTTTTCGCAGTGGCAAGTCGCTGGTCTGGACGCGGGTGAACGATCTTCCCGACTTTGTGTATTTCAATCACAGCATTCACATCAACAAGGGCGTGGGCTGCAACACCTGTCATGGCCCGGTGGACCGCATGCCGCTGATGTATAACGAATATTCTCTACAGATGGAATGGTGCCTGGATTGCCATCGCGACCCGGCGAAGAACCTGCGTCCGCGCGATCAGGTATTCAACATGCGGTACGAACCGCCCTCGAGTCTGAAGCCGGTTACGATGGACGGCAAAGAATATACGGACCAGATGTCGCTCGGGTCGGATTTGGTGAAAAAGTACAAGTTGAGGACGGTGACGGATATCACGAGTTGTTCAACCTGTCATCGGTAAGCATTCACATGAAGATGGAAGAACAAGACGACAAAGGACACCGCGAAGCGGTTTGTCCGGGCAAGAAACACACGCTTGACCTGGATTCCGCCCGCGCTCGCCTCGCCGAGACCAAAGGGCCGGAGTTCTGGCGCAGCCTGGAAGAGCTGGCGGGCAGCCCCGAGTGGCAGGAGATGATGCACCGGGAATTTCCCAAGGGCGCGTCGGAATGGCTGGATTCGGTTTCGCGGCGGGGATTCCTGAAACTGATGGGCGCATCGCTGGCGATGGCGGGCATGACGGCCTGCACCAAGCAGCCGCTCGAACCGATCGTTCCCTATGTCCGGCAGCCGGAGGAATTGGTGCCCGGCCGCCCAATGTTCTACGCGACCGCTTTCACGCTCGGCGGATACGCTTCGCCACTGCTGGTCGAGAGCCACATGTACCGGCCCACCAAGGTCGAAGGGAACGACAAACATCCAGCGAGTCTGGGCGGGACCGACATATTCGCGCAGGCGTCGATTCTTGAGATGTACGACCCCGACCGCTCCCAGACCATTGCCTCTCTGGGCGAAGTGCGCACCTGGGGGAATTTCGTCGAGGCCCTTCGTGGTCCGCTAAGCGCGCAGAAGGCGGTGCAGGGAGCGGGAATACGCATTCTGACTCGTACAATTTCATCGCCTACGCTGGCCGATCAGATGCGTGGGTTGCTGAAAGTCTACCCGCAAGCAAAGTGGCATGTTTATGAGCCGGTGAATCGCGACAGTGTTCTGGAAGGTGCGAAGCTCGCGTTCGGCCAGCCGGTGGAGACGCAATACAAACTGGAAAACGCCGATGTGATCGTCTCGCTGGACGCGGATTTTCTTTCCGCAGGATTCCCCGGAAACGTGCGTTACATCCGCGACTTCGCCAAGCGGCGCGATCCGGATTCCGGCAAGATGAGCCGGGTGTATGTGGTGGAGAGCACGACCAGTGCTACGGGAGCGAAGGCGGATCATCGGCTGCCGATGCGGGCGGGTGAGATTGATCAGGTTGCCGAGCTGCTAAACAGGTTCGTTGAGCAGGGTCATCCGTCAGACGTCTTCAGCAGTCAGGGAGAAAAATTTGCAGCGGCGGTCGCGAATGACCTGAGTGCGCATCGTGGATCGAGTGTCGTGATTGCTGGAGATCACCAGCCACCTGGAGTTCATGCTCTGGTGCACGCAATCAATCAGGCGCTGGGCAATATCGGCAAAACAGTCTTCTATACCGATCCCGTAGATGCGAATCCGATCAATCAGACTGAGTCGATCAAGGATTTAGTTGCCGACATGCGCGCGGGCAAGGTGGACATGCTGGTCATCATGGACGGCAATCCTGCCTACGATGCGCCGGCTGATTTAGGCTTCGCTGACGCGCTCAAGAACACCAACATTCCTTTGCGAGTGCATTTGGGGCTTTACCAGGACGAGACCGCGGAACTTTGCCAATGGCACATCAACGAAGCGCACTATCTCGAAGCCTGGGGAGACGCGCGTGCTTGCGACGGGACAGTCAGCATTGTGCAGCCGCTGATTGCTCCGCTCTACAGCGGAAAGAGCGCGCACGAACTGGTAGCGACTCTGGCGGGCCAACCTGATCCCAGCAGCCACGAGGTGGTTCAAAACTATTGGAAGAAGCAGCATTCCGGCGCTGATTTTGACATGTTCTGGCGGAAGTCGCTGAACGACGGATGGATTGAAGGCACGACCTTTGCACCGAAGCAAGTCAGCCTGAAGACCGCCAGTTTCCCGGCTCCGGCCGTTCCTCCGCCCGGCAGCATCGAGATCAACTTCCGCCGCGATCCGTCGATTTACGACGGCCGCTTCTCCAACAACGGCTGGCTACAGGAACTGCCCAAACCGATGTCGAAGATGACCTGGGACAATCCGGTCCTGATCGGTCCTGCGATGGCAGAGCGGTTGGGACTGAAATCCGAAGACATGATCGAGATCGAGCTCAATGGGAAGAAAGTCACGGCGCCGGTTTGGGTTCAAGCAGGCCATCCCGACAATTCGATCACAGTATTTCTAGGTTACGGGCGGCGGCGAGCAGGCCGCGTGGGAACTGGCGCAGGCTTCGACTTCTATCCTCTTCGCGACAGTGCTGATCCGTGGTTTATAGCAGGCGTCACTCTCAGTAAGACTGGAGAGACCTACAAGCTGGCCACGACTCAGGGTTACCAGACAATGGACACTCCGGTGGGTACGCGCCCGCTGGTGCGAACCGCGAGCCTGGACGGTTATCACAAAGAACCGGCGTTCGCGAGGGAAGACGAACCACCAAAGGACCTGACTCTCTACCAGCCCTATCCCTATGAGAAAGAGCCCTACGCGTGGGGAATGGCGATTGACCTCAACGCCTGTGTGGGCTGCAACAACTGCATTGTGGCCTGCCAGTCGGAGAACAACATTGCGGTGGTGGGCAAGGAACAGTGCGTCATTGGGCGCCACATGCATTGGATCCGCGTGGACGCCTACTACCAGGGTGATCGTGACAATCCCAAGGCCTATTTTCAACCCGTGCCTTGCATGCAGTGCGAGAACGCGCCCTGCGAGGTGGTGTGTCCGGTGGGCGCAACCGTCCACAGCAGCGAAGGCTTGAATGACATGGTCTACAACCGCTGCGTCGGGACTCGCTATTGCTCCAACAATTGTCCTTATAAAGTGCGGAGATTTAACTTCCTGCTCTTTCAGGATTGGGAGACGCCCCAGCTAAAGATGATGCGCAATCCAGACGTCACCGTGCGCAGCCGCGGCGTGATGGAAAAATGCACTTACTGCGTGCAGCGAATCAGCGAACACCGGATTGACTCCGAGCGCGAGGACCGCAAGATCGCAGACGGCGAATTGCAGACTGCATGCCAGCAATCGTGCCCGGCCAACGCCATCGTGTTTGGGAACATCAACGATCCCGAGAGCCGGGTTTCGAAGCTCAAGCGTAATCCGCGGAATTACAGTTTGCTGGCGGACTTGAACACGCGGCCGCGGACGACGTATTTGGCGGAGATTCGGAATCCGAGCGAGGAGTTGGAGTCGTAGACAGTTAAGGCATGGACGAACGCAACGAATCGACGACCGGCAGCCGGGCTCCCGTCATTGAGCCAGGGCATACCTTTGCCACGGTAACCGACAAGATCAGTTCCATCGTCCTCACCCGTCCCACCTCGAGCGGGTGGTTCGTCGGTTTCGGCATCGCTTTTCTGCTGACCATGATGATGCTGTACGCGATTGGTTTTCTGTTCGTGCGCGGCATTGGTATTTGGGGCGTGACCATTCCCATCGGCTGGGGCTTCGCCATCGTCAATTTTGTGTGGTGGATTGGCATTGGGCATGCCGGCACGCTGATCTCCGCCATCCTGCTGCTGTTGCGGCAATCATGGCGTAACTCGATCAACCGTTTCGCCGAAGCCATGACGCTGTTTGCGGTCTCCGCCGCCGGCATCTTTCCCTTGATCCACGTCGGCCGGCCCTGGCTGGCCTATTGGCTCTTCCCCTATCCCAATTCCATGGGAGTGTGGCCGCAGTTTCGCAGCCCGCTGATCTGGGACGTCTTCGCGGTATCCACGTATGCCACCATTTCGCTGCTGTTCTGGTTCGTAGGATTGATTCCCGATCTTGCGACTCTGCGCGACCGGTCCACCAATCGCGCCGCCAAGATCATTTACGGCATGCTTGCGATGGGTTGGCGCGGTTCGGCCCGGCATTGGGACCGCTATGAAACCATGTATCTGCTGCTGGCGGGTCTGGCCACACCATTGGTGCTTTCAGTTCACACCGTCGTCAGCTTCGACTTCGCCGTCGGAATCGTGCCCGGCTGGCACACTACGATTTTTCCGCCGTATTTTGTGGCGGGAGCTATCTATTCAGGTTTCGCCATGGTGCTGATGCTGGCGATTCCCATCCGCAAGATTTACGGCTTGGAGGATTTCATTACCGAGCGCCACCTACAGAATTCGGCCAAGGTCATGTTGGCCACCGGACTGATTGTGGCGTATGGCTACGTCATCGAAGCTTTCATGGGTTGGTACAGCGGCAATCGCTACGATGCCTTCACCATGTGGAACCGGCTGCATGGACCGTACAAGTGGGATTACGTTGCGCTTCTGCTGTGTAATATCGTCATCCCGCAAGTGCTGTGGATCAAGAAACTGCGCAGCAATCCGCTGGCACTATTCTTGATCTCGGGCGTCGTTCTGGTTGGCATGTGGCTGGAGCGCTTCATCATCGTGGTGGTCAGCCTGCATCGCGACTTCCTGACTTCCTCATGGGGCATGTACTACCCGACGCGTTGGGACTGGATGACCTTCATCGGCACCATCGGCATGTTCCTGGCTGCCATGTTCCTGTTTGTGCGCGTCCTGCCTATGATTTCGATTTTCGAGATGCGCACCCTGCTGCCTGAGGCGGAGGTGAAGGAATGAAGCGCACGCCGGTGTACGGCATGATGGCGGAGTTCGACTCTCCCACGACCCTGGTCGCCGCTGCCCATCGTACCCAGGAAGCGGGATATCAGAAGGTGGATGCCTACAGCCCGTTCCCCATCGAAGGCTTGGCGGAGGCGGTTGGGTTTCACAAAAACCGAGTGCCGCTGGTGACCTTGATCGGAGGCTTGATCGGCGGGCTTTCGGGATATCTGCTACAGTACTGGATTTCGACCAGCAGCTATCCCGTCAACGTTGGCGGAAAGCCATATCACTCCTGGCCGGCGTTCATCATCGTGACCTTTGAGATGACGATCCTGTTTGGCGGGATCTCCGCCGTTCTTGGCATGCTGGCGTTGAATGGGCTGCCCATGCCCTATCACCCGGTGTTCAACGTTCCCCGCTTTGCCTTTGCCACGAAAGACAGATTTTTCCTGATTGTGTTTGCTTCGGATCCCAAATACATCCCGGCGGAGACGCGTCGCTTCCTGGAGAGTTTGGGAGGGCGGGCAATCTCGGAGGTCCCCGACTAGCCCATGCGGACCATGCAGAGAATTTCGCCGCTAGGATTGCTCGCCGTGTTGGCGCTGGCGGGATGCCGCCAGGACATGCATGACCAGCCGCGATTCAAGCCGCTGGCGAAAAGCGATTTCTACGGCGATCTGCGTTCGGCGCGGGCGCCGGTCGAAGGCACAGTAGCGCGGGGCCAATTGCATGAGGATACGTATTTTTATACGGGGAAAATGGGAAGCGCCCCGGGTGACTACATGCCGTTTACCGTGAACGAAGAGGTGCTGGCACGTGGCCGCGAACGCTTCAACATTTACTGTTCCCCGTGTCACTCCCAGCTAGGGGATGGTAACGGAGTGATTGTGCAGCGGGGTTTTCGCCGGCCGCCTTCTTATCACACCGAACGGCTGCGTAAAGCGCCGCTCGGATACTTCTTCGACGTGATGACGAACGGATTTGGCGCCATGCCGGAGTATGCTTCGCAGATTCCGGTGCGAGACCGCTGGAGCATTGTTGCCTACATCCGGGCACTGCAATTGAGCCAAAATGCGGCGGCGGCCGATCTCCCGGCTGGACAGAAAGTACCTTCGCTGCTGCCGGCATTCCGTGGTGATCCGGGATCTGGAGCCACTCTGCCTGAGACTCAGTCGATGTCTGACGCGGGAAAGCGAGAACAGCCGAAATGATCGCGGAGCGCGCGAACCATCTCGAGACCATGGCGCCACCGGTGGCCCGGACCATCCAGTCGCGTTCGCTCGTGATCGGCCTGATTTTTTCCGCAATTGCGATCGGCGGCGCTTTTCTGCGTCCGGATGAATTCTTCCGCGGCTACTTGCTGGCGTTTATGGCGTGGCTGGGCGTGACCCTGGGGTCGATGGTGATCCTCATGATTCGCCACCTGACGGGCGGGGGGTGGGGCACGGTGATTCGGCGGATTCTGGGTGCGGCCATGCGTTGCGTGCCGCTGATGACCATTTTGTTCGTGCCGATTCTGTTTGGGCTTCCGCGGCTCTACATTTGGGCGCGGCCGCTGGATTCAATTGCCGATAAACATCTCCAGGAACATTTACGGGAAATCACAAAATCGTATCTTTCTGTGAACGGATTCATCGTGCGCGCCGCGATTTATTTCGCCATCTGGAACCTGCTGTCATTCTTTCTGACCAGGTGGTCGCGGCAACAGGACACACCGCCGGTGCGCGACAACAACCGTTTCAAGGTGTTGAGTGGGCCAGGCCTGATTCTGTATGCCTTCACGGTATCGTTTGCCGCCATCGACTGGGTTATGTCCATTGACCCAAGCTGGATTTCGACCATCTATGGCTTGGTCATCTTGATCGGGCAATTGCTGTCGGCCATGTGTTTCGCGGTGGTGGTGGAGCGAATTCTGGTGAAGTACAAGCCCATGTCGGATTGGCTGAAGCCCGATTTTGTGCAGGACCACGGGAAATGGATGCTGACGTTCATTATGGTGTGGGCGTACTTCACGTTTTCGCAGTGGCTGATCATCTGGGCGGGCAACCTGCCGGAGGAGATCACCTGGTACATCCGACGACTAAACGGCGGCTGGGGCTTCGTCGGACTGTGGCTGGTGGTGTTCCACTTCGCGGTGCCCTTCGTGATCCTGCTTTCACGCCCCTTCAAGCGCGACATCCGGCGAATGGTCTGGCTGGCCACTTGGTTGTTGCTCATGCGGTACCTGGACTTGTTCTGGAACATCGAGCCGAATTTCTCGGCGCGCTTGAGCGTGACTTGGGCTGATGTCGTTATGCCCGTGGCGATGGGTGGTTTGTGGCTGTGGTTTTTCTTCCGCAACTTGAATGCAATGCCGCTCTTGCCGGTTCACGACGTGGACGCCAAAGAAGTTCTGGAGCCAGCGCATGGCTGATCAAGGGAAACACGCGGCAGCTGGATTTGAGCGCCAGGACTTGAGTCCGCGGGGTGTGTACGGCTTTCTGGTGGCGTTGGCTGTGGGCGTGATTCTGGTAGCGGTTCTGCTTTGGGTTCTCTACCGTGCGATGGATGCATACGAGCGAAAGCATCAACCCCCGCAGAGCGCCTTAGTGCCGCAAACCCAGGTTGACACACGTCAGGTGTCGCCAGATGTGATTAACGCATTTCCTCAGCCACGCCTGGAGAAAAGTGAGCGGTTGGAAATCAGTGCCTTTCGTCTGCGGGAAGAACGAGTTCTCGACAGTTATGGCTGGGTAGACCAAAAGGCGGGTGTGGTTCGAATTCCAATTGAGCGCGCAATGCAGTTAATCGCCCAGCGTGGTCTGCCCACGACACCGAAGGCCGGAAGCGTTCCGCCTTCGGAGGTGAACGTCGTGAATCAAGCGGCGCAGCGGTCTGATACCAGCAATCTGCCATCGGTGAAAGGCAAGAAGCAGTGATGCGTAATACAAGACACAGTATCGTGAGATCGGTTGCCGTTTCGATCCTCGGCGCAGCCTTGGCAGCGACCGCTTTTGGCCAGGGCATGACGCAGGGAATTATGTCGCCGCCGGCGAACATGCGGCCTCCGGGACTAAAGAATGTCGGCATCGAGCAACACCTGAACGATCAGATTCCACCCGATCTCGCCTTCCGCGACGAGACTGGCAAGCCGGTTCGCCTGGCCGACTACTTTGGCAAGAAGCCGCTGATCTTGAATCTGGTTTACTACCAATGTCCCATGCTGTGCGGAGAAGTCTTGAGTGGTCTGGAAAGCGCACTGCGGGTGCTGAAATTCGATGTTGGCAAGGAGTTTGACGTTCTCACCGTCAGTTTCGATCCCAGAGAAACCCCGGAAATGGCAGCCGCGAAGAAGGCGGAATTCCTGAAACGTTACGGCCGGGCCGGCGCCGCTGAGGGCTGGCACTTCCTGACGGGTCCGCAGAATTCAATCACGGCGCTTACTAAGGCCGCCGGCTTCGACTACGAATATGACTCCAAGACCGGCCAGTTTGCGCACGCGACCGCCATCATGGTGCTCACTCCCGAGGGCAGGATCGCGCAGTACTACTACGGGGTTGAGTTCGCACCCAAAGATTTGCGGCTGGGATTGGTCCAGGCATCGCAGAACAAGATCGGTAGCATAGTGGACGAAGTGTTGTTGTATTGCTACCACTACAACCCGGACACGGGAAAATACGGGGCGATCATCAGCCGAATACTAAAACTTGCTGCCGGCGCAACCGTCTTCCTGCTGGGAACTTTCTTGGTTGTGATGTTTCGCCTGGGATCATTGTCGGAGCAGAAGCACAGCAAGCGAGCAATGTAAGTTATGTTCGATAACCTTCCACTTTGGCCAGCACGGGCCTCCACCGGGGCGGCAAATGTAGACGCGCTCTACATTTTTCTGGTGCTGCTGGCCGGGTTCATGAGCGCAGCCATCTTCTCGATGATTTTGGTGTTCGCGTTGCGCTATCGGCGCCAATCCGGCCGCGAGGCTGAGCAGATCGAAGGTTCCAACGCTTTAGAGATTACCTGGTCGGTCGTTCCCTTGGGAATCTTTATAGTCATCTTTGCCTGGGGAGCGTTCATTTACTTCCAGGAGCGCACGCCACCTCGGGGCGCCACAGAAATCTACGTCGTCGCCAAACAATGGATGTGGAAGCTCGAGCATGTGGAGGGCCAGCGCGAAATCAATGAACTGCACGTCCCCGTCGGCCGCGATATCGAGATGATCATGACCTCGCAAGATGTGATCCACAGCTTCTACGTGCCGGCGTTTCGCATCAAGCAGGATGTGCTGCCGGGACGCTATACCACGGCCTGGTTCCGCGCCACCAAGCCTGGCGTGTATCACTTGTTCTGTGCGGAGTATTGCGGCACACAGCATTCCGGAATGATCGGTCAGGTGGTGGTGATGGAACCGGCGCAGTACGAGGCATGGCTTTCAGGTGGGAGCTCGTCCGGTTCGCTGGCATCGAACGGTGAGAGTATTTTCCAGCAGCTCGGCTGTGTGACCTGTCACCGTTCCGATACTCAAGGCCGCGGCCCTAACCTGGTTGGGGTTTTTGGCAAACCCGTGCTGCTGGAGGACGGACGGACGGTCATTGCCGACGAAAACTACATCCGCGAGTCGATTCTGAGTCCCAGTGCCAAAATTGTGAAAGGGTTCAGGCCCATCATGCCGGTTTTTCAGGGACTGGTCAGTGAAGAACAATTGACCGAACTGGTGGCGTATGTCAAATCTCTTAGTGCGCCGCCCCCCGCGGGCACGAAGGTGCAGGAATCGAAGGTGCAATAGCATGGCGACGACTGTCATCACTCCCGAACGCGAGAACTACCTCAACCAGGAATACGGCATCCGCTCCTGGCTGCTCACTACAGACCACAAGCGGATCGCGCTGCTTTACCTGGTATCGATCACGTTTTTCTTTTTTATCGGGGGCTTTTTCGCGCTGCTCATTCGGCTCGAACTTCTGACTCCGGCCGGGGACTTGGTGCAGGCGGACACTTACAACAAACTCTTCACCATGCACGGCCAAGTAATGATTTTCTTCTTCCTGATTCCGTCCATTCCGGCCGTGCTCGGGAACTTTCTGGTGCCGCTCATGATCGGCGCCAAGGATCTGGCGTTTCCCCGGATCAACCTGCTCAGCTGGTATCTCTACATCATTGCCGGGATCCTGATGCTGCACTGCATCGTGACCGGCGGGGTTGACACCGGATGGACCTTCTATACACCTTTTAGTACCGCTTTCAGTAATACCAAGGTGATCGAGGCAGGGCTTTCCATCTTCGTCGCTGGGTTCTCGTCGATTCTCACCGGCTTGAACTTTGTCGTGACCATCCATCGCATGCGGGCGCCGGGGATGACATGGTCGCGATTGCCGCTGTTCATCTGGGCGCACTACGCAACCAGCATCATTCAGCTTCTGGGCACGCCGGTACTGGCGGTCACACTGGTGTTGGTGGTGTTCGAACGGGCCTTCCATCTGGGAATATTCGATCCCACACGCGGCGGCGATCCCCTGCTCTTCCAGCACCTGTTCTGGTTCTATTCCCATCCCGCGGTTTACATCATGATTCTGCCGGCGATGGGGGTGGTGGCGGAAATCGTACCGTGCTTTTCTCGCAAGCGAATCTTTGGCTATAAGGCAATCGCGTTGTCCAGCATCGCCATCGCCGTATTTGGCTTTCTGGTGTGGGCACACCACATGTTCGTGGCTGGCATTTCGCTGTATTCGGCATTGATTTTTTCGGCGTTAAGCTACCTGGTCGCGGTGCCGTCGGCCATCAAGGTGTTTAACTGGACCGCGACCATGTACAAGGGCTCGATTACATTTTCTACGCCCATGTTGTACGCCTTCGGCTTCATCGGGCTCTTTACCATGGGAGGTTTGACCGGGCTGTTCCTGGCGGCTTTGGGAATCGATGTTCACGTCACCGATACGTATTTCGTGATCGCTCATTTTCATTACATCATGGTGGGCGGTGCGGTCATGGGTTATCTGGGCGGAATGCATTTCTGGTGGCCGAAGATTTCGGGCCGCATGTACCCGGAGTGGCTGGGCAAGTTTGCCGCGCTCATCGTCTTTCTGGGATTCAACCTGACGTTTTTCCCGCAATTTATTCTCGGCTACATGGGAATGCCACGGCGTTACTGGCAGTATCCGCCGGAGTTTCAGGTGCTGAATGTGCTCTCCACTGCCGGTTCCACAATCCTGGCGGTGGGGTACGTGCTGCCCATGGTGTACTTCCTGTGGTCCATGCGCTACGGCAAGCTGGCCGACGACAACCCGTGGGGTGCGGCCGGGCTGGAGTGGCAAACCACATCGCCGCCGCCCACATTCAATTTTGATCATGAGCCGGAAGTGACTTGGGAAGCCTACAACTACGATCAGATCCCCGCGCCAGTGGAGGAGGTTTCGGTTGAGCGATAGCCCCGTCGCAGTCGAACATCACGGCCCGGAACTGCGCCATCACTTCGCTACGGCCGAGCAGCAGCGCGATGCAGCCTCGCTCGGCATGTGGCTGTTCCTCGGAACCGAAATCATGTTCTTCGGCGGTATGTTTTGCGCCTACCTGGTCTACCGCCTCTGGTACTTCAACGAGTTTGCAGCCGGCAGCCGAAGCTTAAACATTTGGCTCGGAACCATCAACACCATCGTTTTGATCTGTAGCAGCTTGACCGTCGCACTAGGAGTGCGCGCGGCGCAGATGGGAAAACGCACACTGCTGGTTATTCTGCTCGTGCTTACATTGATTTTCGGACTGGCTTTTCTGGGGATCAAGGGCGTCGAATGGTACGCCAAATACAAAGAGCACCATATTCCGGGAGCATCGTTCGATGCGAGCGATTTGGTGCGCGATTATCCTCAGATTCACATCGACCAGTCGCACGAGCAGATTTATTTTTCCCTCTACTTTGCCATGACCGGGCTGCACGCGCTGCACATGATCATTGGTGTGGGAATCTTCCTATATCTGCTTTATCACGCTGCCAAGGGACGCTACGGGCCGCAGTATTACACGCCCATTGAGATGGGCGGACTGTATTGGCACTTTGTGGACGTTGTCTGGATCTATCTTTTTCCATTGCTGTATCTGATCGACCGCAAGCCGCTGGGGTGAGCTGCCATGTCTGAACACGTTCTTTCGAGCAAGATGTATTACGGGATTTGGATCGCGCTGATGATTTTGACGGTGGGGACAGCGAGGGTCGCGTTCATCGACCTCGGCGCGTTTAACACCGTGGTGGCGCTGGTGATTGCGACCTGCAAAGCGCTGCTGGTGGTGCTGTTCTTCATGCACGTAAAGTACGCCAGCGAGAAGTTGACCAGGATGGTGATTGTGGCGTCGCTTTTCTGGCTGTTGCTGCTGCTGCTTTTGAGCCTGGCGGATTATGGCACGCGCTATGCGAGGCATGGGTGATGGTTGTGTAAGGAATCCGGCAGGCGCGGTGGCCCTCGTCAGCACGCGTCCAAGACAGGTCGACAAGAGTAAAATGCGAGCCGCAATCAGGCGATTGCGCGATCATTCTTGGTATCCCACCCAGCCATTTACGAGATCGCTTGAATCTTCTAATCTGAATCCTCTCCATGCCCGACAATTTCGTCGCACTCGCGCACGCCTCGAAGTTTGCCCAGGTCGACGCTGCTGCCCTAGCCGCCGCACTCAAACGCAATCTGCGGGGCGAGGTGCGTTTCGATGATGGCAGCCGAGCTCTCTACGCCACCGACGGATCAAACTATCGGCAGGTGCCGATCGGAGTGGTTCTGCCGCGCGACGCAGATGACGTTATCGCCACGGTTGCAACCGCACGCGAATTTGGAGCGCCCATCCTCTGCCGTGGCGGAGGAACGTCGCTGGCCGGACAGTGTTGCAACGTGGCCGTGGTACTCGACTTCTCGAAGTACATGGCGGAGATCCTGGAGGTCGATCCCGCGCGCCGTATGGCCAGAGTTCAACCGGGAGTGATCCTCGACAGCTTACGCAATGCGGCCGAAAAGCATCACCTGACCTTCGGGCCTGATCCCGCTACTCATGATCGCTGCACCCTCGGCGGCATGATCGGCAACAACTCTTGTGGCGTCCATTCAGTGATGGCGGGCAAGACCGACGACAACATCGAGGAACTCGAAATTCTTACCTACGACGGCTTGCGGATGCGAGTTGGCAAGACATCCGAGGAAGACCTGGAACGGATCATTCGCGAAGGCGGCCGGCGGGCTGAGATTTATGGTGGCCTGAAGAAGCTGCGAGAGCGGTATGCGGATCTGGTTCGCCAGCGTTATCCCAACATTCCACGGCGGGTCTCGGGGTACAACCTCAATTGTCTACTTCCGGAAAACGGTTTCCATGTGGCGCGGGCGCTGGTGGGGTCGGAAGGAACATGCGTCACCGTGCTCGAAGCATCCTGCCGTTTAGTCGAAAGTCCGCCCGAGCGAGTCTTGTTGGTTCTCGCCTATGCGGACATTTTTCAGTGTGCCGATCGAGTTCCTGAAATCATGGCCGAAGGGCCCATTGGATTGGAAGGTGTGGACCATCTGCTGGTCGAATACACACGGCGCAAGGGGATCAACTCTGAAGGCCTCGCCCTACTTCCGCAAGGCGGAGGATGGTTGCTGGCCGAGTTCGGCGGCGCCACGCAGGCGGAAGCCGAATCGCAAGCGCAGAGGTTAATGCAGGCGCTGTCGCGAAGTTCCAGCCCTCCGCAGATGCGATTGTTTACCGACAAGCAGCAGGTGAAACGGGTGTGGGAAGTGCGGGAATCGGCTCTGGGCGCGACTTCTCACGTTCCCGGCGAACCGCTGGAGTGGGAAGGCTGGGAAGATTCGGCAGTGACGCCGGAGAAACTCGGGAGCTATCTGCGTGACTTGACCAAATTGATGGCCGGCTATGGCTACCGCAGCGCCATGTACGGACACTTTGGCCACGCCTGCGTCCACATGCGCATCAACTTCGATTTGCAATCGGTCGCCGGCATCGCCAACTATCGCAAGTTTGTGGAAGAAGCGGCGGATCTGGTGGTCGGCTATGGCGGATCGCTCTCCGGCGAGCACGGCGACGGGCACTCGCGGGCGGAGTTGTTGCCCAGGATGTTTGGCCCGGAACTGGTGCAGGCGTTTCGGGAGTTCAAGGCGTTGTGGGACCCGGGGTGGAAGATGAATCCGGGCAAGGTGGTTGAGCCGTACAAGTTGGATGAGCACCTGCGATTAGGCGCCGAGTACCATCCGTGGGAACCGGAGACGCATTTTCAGTTCCCGGAGGACGAGGGCAGCCTGGCCAGTTCCACCTTGCGCTGCGTGGGAGTGGGGAAATGCCGGCGCTACGACGGCGGCGTGATGTGCCCCAGCTTTCGAGTGACCGGGGAAGAGCAGCACTCGACTCGCGGGCGCGCCCACTTGCTGTGGGAGATGACCAAGGGTGAGGTGATTCGCGACGGTTGGCAGGATGAGCATGTGAAAGAGTCGCTGGACTTGTGTCTGGCTTGCAAAGGGTGCAAGAGCGATTGCCCGGTCGGCGTAGATGTAGCGACGTATAAGGCGGAGTTTCTTTCGCACTTCTACGAAGGACGACGCCGTCCGCGCAGCGCCTATGCCTTCGGAAACATTGACCTCTGGGCACGGCTGGCGTCGCTCGCGCCAGCTTTGGCGAATCTGGCGACGCAAACGCCCCTGCTGCGAAACGCCGCGAAGTTTGTGGCGGGAATGCCGCGGCAGCGAAGTATCCCAGTTTTTGCCACGGAAACATTTCGCGCGTGGTTTCGCCCGCGGCAGCCGCGGAATCTCGATGGGGCGCCCGTGCTGCTCTGGCCAGACACCTTCAACAACTACTTCTTGCCTGCGACCGGCAAAGCTGCGGTCGAAGTCCTGGAAGCAGCTGGCTTTCATGTGCTCTTGCCCAAGGCGGGGCTGTGTTGCGGACGTCCGCTCTACGACTGGGGCATGCTGGAGCGTGCGAAGCGTTTGCTTCTGGACATTCTGAATGCGCTTGCGCCGGAAATCGAGAAGAAGACTCCGGTTGTAGTTCTGGAACCGAGTTGCGCCGCTGTGTTCCGGGATGAGCTGATCAATTTGTTTCCCCGCGATCCGCGGGCGCAAGCGCTGTCGCGCCAGACATTTCTGCTAAGCGAGTTTCTCGCACAGAGGGCGAAGAACTTTCGGCTTCCGAAGCTGCAACGGCGGGCGCTCGTCCACGGACACTGCCATCACAAGTCGATCATGAAGATGAACGACGAAGAAACCGTGTTGCGGGAAATGGGAATCGACTTTCATGCGCCGGCGCCGGGTTGCTGCGGCATGGCAGGATCGTTCGGCTTTGAAAAAGACAAGTATGCGATCTCGATGGCAGTGGGCGAACTGGAATTGCTTCCGGCAGTGCGGCAGGCGGCGGCTGACTCGCTCATCATTGCGGATGGCTTCAGTTGCCGCGAGCAGATATTCCAAGGAACTGGCCGACATGCCGTGCATCTGGCAGAGGTGATCCAGATGGCCCTACAACAACGCTAACCTATTGATACTACAAGACTAATTGATGTGTCGCCAAGAGCGCTTGGATTCTGGGACAATAGAGGCTCCGGCTAGCAAGCCCGCCCGGTAGCAGCAAGGCCACCATGATCCGGGACAACGAACCCGCCGTCGCCGTTACCGACCGCCAAGGTCGGGAGGTACCTAGCTCTCTGTCCGCCCAAGCGGTAGGAACGGATTCCGCCCTGCAGGGCTCGGTGCTGGTGCTGATCCAGTTTGATGTCTGCGAAGAGATACGCCTGGATCAACTCCAACAAATCTTCGGCGCCCGCACTCTGGAGCATCCCACCCTCAAACATCAGGCGCCAGGCTACGTTCGATACGAGCGTCCTCCGGTGGTCGAGCCCATTGAGTCTCTGGTGCTGGAAAGTGGCGAGAGGCTGGAAGGCCAGATCAAGTATTACGACTACGGGGTGGTGAGCGTGGTGCTGGAACTGCCCTTTTCCGGCGATTGGGATACCTTGGTCCGCTTGGGAAGCCGCTGGGTGTGGGATGTGGATTTTTCGGCGCATGCGTCCCACATCGCACGACAGAAGCTGGAGCGCGCTGCCCCGGCGTTGGTTAAACCCTACAAGGAGTGGCTGAGCGAGGACTACTTTATTTTTCATGTCCGCGAGATGGCGGGATCCGTCTCGGCTGAAGAGCTTTGCAAAACGCAGGGTGCGTACATTGCCCAGATCGTGCGCGGCGAGACGGCGCAACTCTCCGAAGGCGAGCGCAATGAGATTCTGCAATCACGGATCTCGTACTACCCCAATGATCTGGCTGTGATTGGCTGGAACGCGGCATTTCTCTACGATACCGACGCCGGGGCGGAGACAGCGATTCAGCTCTTGGAATACGCCAACTCCCAGTTGCTGGAATTCCGTCATTACGATGAATTGCTCACCCGCGAACTGGCGAGCGTTTATGCGTCGCTCGATGAGGGGACCGGAATTTTGGCGCGCTGGCGATTAGCGCGCGCTGCCACCAAACTGCATACTGTTCTGCTCGACGTTAACGAACTCACCGAACACGCCGACAACGCCATCAAGTTCCTGAGCGACATGTTTTCGGCCCGCCTTTACAAGCTGGCGGCGCTGAAAGTTGGAGTGCCCGACTACAAAGACCTGGTCACACAGAAAGTGCAGACTGCGGAAGAGCTTTATCGCTTCATGGTGGACCAGTTCAACCAAAGCCGAGCGTTCTTTCTGGAATTGACCGTGGTCGTGATTCTGGTGATCGAGCTGATTTATTTCTTCCGCGGCAAACCGATTTGAAGAAAGGCAGTTCTCGGTAGTCAGTTCTCGGTTCTCGGCTGCCTGCCTGGCTATTTGCACGGTCGCCGTTCTATCCTGAGCGTCTCATCATGCGAGGACTTAAGGGCAAGCGTGTGCTGATTACGGGCGGTGCCAGTGGCATTGGCGCGGCCACGGCCAATCGTTTCCTGGAGGAAGGCTCCATTGTTTGCGTGCTTGACCGCGACATCAAGGCACGTGAGCAGATTCAGAAGCAACTCCCGGGGCTAGCAGGAACTTTGGCCGCGGACGTGTCTGATCTTAAGCAAGTGCAATCCGCTTTTGCCGAGGCTGTGCGGATCATGGGCGGCGTCGATGTTCTGATCAACAATGCCGGCATCAGCATCCGCCACAACTTCCTGGATATCACCGCGGCGGAATGGGACAAAGTAATGGCCGTGAACCTAACCGGCGTGTTCTACGTGGCGCAGACAGCAGCACGGTACATGTGGGAGCGCGGCAGCGGAGTGATTTTGCAGACGGCGTCCACCAATGGAGTCATGGGGTATCCGTATTACGCCGATTACAATGCGAGCAAAGCCGGAGTGATTGAACTAACCCGATCCATGGCACTGGAACTGGCGCCCAAGGTGCGGGTGTGTGCAGTGGCGCCGGGGTACGTGCTTACGCCCATGCAGCGCGCGGAGTATAGCGATGCCATGCTCGACGAGGTGAATGGCAAGATTCCCTTACGGAGGCATGCGAAGCCGGAGGAGATTGCGGCGCTGTTCGCATTCCTAGCGTCGGACGATGCTGCCTATATGACCGGCCAGGTGTTCACCGCCGACGGAGGCGAAACAGCGGGTGGGTTGGCCAGCCGGTGATTCCGATCTCTGAATGACCACAGACTTGAATTCCAGAAAGGGTCTTGCTGGCAAGGTTGCTCTGATTACGGGCGCTGCCTTGGGCATTGGCCGCGCCAGCGCCCTGCTGTTTGCGCGCGAAGGCGCCGCGGTGGCAGTTGTGGATGTTGATCAGAAGGCGGGGCAACTGGTCGTTCGGGATATTATTCGCGACGGTGGAAAAGCGATCTTCGAGCACGCCGATGTCACGCAGGCTGATCAGTGTGAACGGGCGGTTCGGCGGATACTGAGCGAACTCGGCGGAGTTCACGTGTTATTCAACAATGCCGGCATTATCCGGCGGGCGTCGGTGGTGGAATTGAGCGGGGAAGAGTGGGACCGCGTCATGGCGGTGAATGTGAAATCGATGTTCCTGATGTCGCGGCTGGTGGTTCCCATCATGGCGAAAAGCGGTGGCGGCGCGATCATCAACATGGCCTCTGGCTGGGGATTGGTTGGTGGGCCGCGGGCAGCGGCGTACTGTGCTTCGAAAGGCGCAGTGGTGCTGCTCACCAAGGCGATGGCAGTGGACCATGGACCGCAGAATATACGTGTCAATTGCATTTGTCCCGGCGACACCGACACCGGCATGTTGCGGCAGGAAGCCCGGCAGTTAGGGGAGCGCGAGGATCGCTTTCTGGCAGGATCGGCGCATCGGCCGCTGGGACGCGTTGGGAGGCCAGAGGAGATTGCGCAAGCGGCGTTGTATCTGGCAAGTGACGCGGCATCGTTCGTGACCGGAACGGCATTGGTTGTGGATGGCGGAGGATTGGCGGGATCGGCGTAACCCCATGCAGACGATTACAAGCCGCAAGGGTACGCGTTCGCGAGATTGGTTTGCGCGGGCGCAACACTCGCTGGTGGAGGGCGTGAACTCGACTTCCCGCGGAGCGGCAGTCTATAGCGGAGGCCCGACATTTCTCGAGCGCGGCCAGGGCTCGCACGTGTGGGATGCGGACGGCAACGAGTACGTCGATTTCATGATGTCGTTCGGAGCATTGATTCAGGGGCATGCACACCCCCATCTGGTTTCGGTGGTTTCCGAAGCTATGGCGCAAGGCTCACACTTTGCGGCGGCGACATCGGCAGAAGTAGAAGCTGCGGAGCGGTTTCGGCGCATGGTGCCATCAGCCGAAGTCGTACGATTCACTAACACCGGCAGCGAGGCCACCATGCTGGCGCTGCGGTTAGCACGGGCCCACACCGGTCGCACCAAGTTCTTGAAGTTCGAAGGCCACTATCACGGCTGGTACGATCCCTATCTTCTGAATGCCCACAGCCATCCTCCTGCGGAGTTGGGCGCGCCCGACAATCCGGCGAAAATACCGGATTCGGACGGTATTCCGACCGCGACGTTCGACGATGTGGTGCTGGCGCCGTGGAACGATGTCGCGGTTCTTGAGCGGATCATGCAGCGACACGGCCACGAACTGGCTGCGGTCATTACTGAACCGATCATGGCCAACATGGGCTGCATCCTGCCACGAGACAGCTACCTGCGGCGGCTGCGCGAACTGACGCGTGAGTACGGCGCGTTGCTCATTCTGGACGAGGTGGTCACCGGCTTTCGCTACGCGCCGGGCGGTTGTCAGGAATATTACGGAATTCAGCCGGATATCAGCACATTCGGCAAAGCTCTGGGAGCCGGATTCCCGGTAGGGGCGGTGGCTGGGCCCAGGGTGATCCTGGATCGCATGCAGTGGGGACAGCATATGGTCCTACACTATGGGACCTTTAATGGGCATCGCCTGACCATGAAGATTGTGGCGGCGAATTTGGATCTATTGTCGGCTGACGGGATCTATCGCAAGTTACACGCCATCGGCGATGCTGCGATCGCGGGCCTGCGGGACGTGTTTCGACGCCGTAACACCAAGGCGATTGTGCAGGGCTTCGGGCCGATGTTTCAGATCTATTTCACGGAACGAAATGCCATCGACGACTATCGCGACTATTGTACCTACGTGGATGCCGGACGCTACGCGCAGTTCGTTCATCGGTTGCTCGATCATGGCATTTACATGACTCCCTCGAATGGCCTGCACTGGATTCTTTCGACGGCGCACACGGAAGCCGATATTCACAAACTGCTGGAAGCGGCCGACCAGGCTTGCAGGGAGATGACGTGAAGGCTACGGTTTTTCTGGGAGCTGGACGCATTACCGGCGCCTTGTTGGCCGGTTTGCATCGGGCGAAATATCGCCGACGACTTCTTGTTCATGATCGTCATCCGCGAAAGCTTCGACAATTGGAAACGCTGTATGGAGTAAGCACAGAGCGTGATCTGCGGCGCGCGGTAGAGCAGGCAAGGCTTCTGGTGATTGCGGTCCGCCCCGGTTCGGTTGGCGCTTTGCTGCGTGAGATTGGAATGGTTGATCGCCCTCTCACGGCTGTGAGCTTGGCAGCGGGTATTCCGTTGGCAAATCTACGGTCCGCCCTGGGTCCGCAAGTGCGATGGGCACGGGCCATGCCGAGCCCTGCTTGCCGCAGCGGCTGCGGACTTACCGGGTTCGCTTTTGACCGTAATGTTCCGGCAGCGGCGAAGCGTGAAGTGAAGACTCTGTTCGCCAACGTCGGACCAGTCCTTGAGATTCCCGAAAGCAAATTCGACGCCTTCACTGTCACCTACTCGTGCAGTCACGGATATCATGCTCTTGCGACGCTGGCGAGTGAGGGTGGAAAGCTGGGGTTGGATCGCCGAACAGCCCTGACAGCGGCCGCTCACGCCCTTGCCGATGGAATTAGGGCATGGAGGGCGGGCTCGATTCGCCTGGAGACGTTGCTGCGGGAAGCTGCCACGCCGGGCGGGATCGCGGCGGCGACGCAGAAAGCAGCGCGCCGTGCGGGCTACCCTCGCGCCGTGGCGGCAGGGCTGGCTGCCGGGATGAAGCAGGCTCGAAGAAATGCCAGGCGAGCCTAGTCACAGCGCCAGCGATTGGTCAAACACGCGGTTACTTCCGTCATCCCTCCCACGCACCGAACCGGCTGCGCCAAACCGCACAAGCCGTAGAATTCCAGAAGGCAACATGGGATCAGGGGCAACCACCTACGAAGCACTGCGACGAAGCACCCGGCTGCGCGCACAGATTCCCATCCGCATCGTCAGCCTAGATCCGGCGGCCGGCCTCAGCGAGCACTGCCAGACGGTGGTAGTGAACTGCGAAGGCTGTGGAGTGCGTCTCCCGCGAGCTGTGGAGGTGGGACTGCAAGTGTCGATTGAAGACTTGCCGGGTGGGCTTAAGGCCAAGGCCCGGGTTACAAGCTGTGTTGCGCTGGGCAAGGATTGGCTGGTGGGAATCGAGTTGGAGCAGCGTGGCAACGTCTGGTCGATTCAGCCCGCCCCAGCGGACTGGCTGGCCGGATCCGCTCCAGCGGCGGCTACCATTCCGGCTCCGCAGAAAAAAGGCGAGTGGCCTTATGCGTTGTTCTCAGGTAAAGGCGAAGCCCATCCCGGCCGCAAGTAAGATTCTTCCTGGAAAGCCAATCTGAAATTCCCGCCCGCTGACCTACACCTGGGAAGTACGCTCGGCATTCAACATCTTCAGGTAGCGGTTGTCGTAAAGCACCGTGCTGTTCTGCACGAACTCCAGGACGCGATGCATCTTGTCCTTGTCCTCGCGATTCAATTCCTTGAACTGCACGGCAAGTCCTGATCCCGGATCAATTCGGGCCACTGTACCTGCAGCGTGGAGTTGGCCGTCATCGACGGAAAAGATCAGTTTCAGCTCCGTACCCGGCGGGACAATGGCGCTGGTTTCGACGTAGCAGCCACCCAGGCTGATGTCGGTCAAGTTGGCGAAGAGCGGGCCGTTGGCGGTATCGGGATGAACTTCAATGGTGACACGGCATTTCAGCCGGGCGTGCAGGCGGCGGTTCTTGCGGGAAGGTTGCCGCTGTTTTTCCATGTACATGCGGCGGTCCGCCTCCGCCAGAAGTTCTTCCGCATCCTGACCGTCGGCAGGGTACACAGCTTGTCCTACGCTCAGCGACAGGATGTCTTCGGCACAAACTTCCACTCCTGCCTGTTTGGCCAGATCGCGAAGTTGATCGGCTTTCTTGGCTGCGGCGTCGGTGGGTAGGCCGGGCGCGACCACTACGAATTCGTCTCCGCCCATGCGCGCCACGTAATCGTATTCGCGGCAGCTCTCTTTAAGCGCCTGGGCGAACAGGCGCAAGACCCGGTTCCCCTCCAGGTGTCCGAAGCGGTCGTTGATCTGCTTGAAGCCATCCATGTCACCGACCATCACCACCAGGGAGGTCGAGTCGCGCTTGCAGCGGGCCAGTTCACGGTCGAGTTGCAGGAACAACGACCGGGCGTTGGGGAGGCCGGTAAGGTAGTCGGTGGTGGCGGAGCTTTCCGCTTGCTGATATTTCACCGCGTTCTCGATGGCCAGCGCCATCTTAGAACTGATGGCCAGCAGGATGCGCAAGTGGTCCGAGGTGAAGGCGTCGCGTTCGCCGCGGTAAAGCGCCAGCACCCCAATCACCCCGGCCACACCCTCTAATGGAAGCGCCAGAGCAGAGCGTAGGGTGCTGAACTTGCTGGGATCATTCAGGTAGCCGGGCTCAACCGAGGGGTTGCCATTGACGATCGGCTTCTTGTTCTGGGCCACCCATCCGGAGAGGCCTTGTCCCACGGGAATTCGCAGCGAGGAGAACAGGCGGAAGTTGTCGCCATTTACATATTCGGGGATCAGTTCGTTCCCGCGTTGCAGGTAGATGGCGATGGCGTCATAGGGCACGAGCAATTTTAGCTTCACGGAAAAAACTGACAGCGTTTCTCCCAAACTGAGCGAGGCGCCCAGATCCTGGCTGAGTTCGAACAGGGCCTGTGCTTCCTGGCGCGCGGCCGCGATCGAAGAGAGAAACGTCGTTTCACGCCCGGGAGCATCTTTCGCCGCAGCCTTCTCGAAGCCCGCTGCCGGAGCCAGTCCCCGTTGAATCTTCATGTCCGTCGAGAGGGGTGTGTCCTCTTCCCGTTCCTTGGCGAATTGGGCGTGGACCCGTTTTTCCAGTTGCCGGTAGCGTTTCTGGAGAACCTCCACCACCTTGGGGTCAAAAGACTTTCCCGACTCCGCGGCCAGCCGGCCCATGGCTTCTTCGAGCGGCAAAGCACGGCGGTACTGACGGTCCGATGCCAGAGCGTCCAAGTAGTCCACCGCGGAGAGGATGCGAGCGCCAACAGGAATCTCAGTGCTACGCAGGCCGAAAGGATAGCCCGAACCATCCCATTTTTCGTGGTGGGCTCGCACGATAGGAACGACCGGGTAGGGGAAGCGCACGCGCTGCAGGATTTCAGCGCCGACCACGGGATGGATCTTCATCTTCTCGAATTCTTCGGGAGTAAGCCGCCCCGGTTTGGAGATGATGTGTTCCGGGATGGCGAGCTTACCGATGTCATGCAGAAGCGCGGCGGCATGCAACGCTTCCATGTCGCCGCCGGTAACCCCTAATTCCTTTGCCACTTCGATGGCGTAGATCCTCACCCGCTGCAAATGGTCGTGGGTGGTGTGGTCTTTGGCCTCGATGGCCAGCGCCAACGCTTCGATCGTCCGCAGGTGGAGATTGGCCATGTCCTCCACGTGCCGTTTTTCGTCGTCCAGTTTGCCCAAATACAGGCCGTAGGAGCGGTAGATCAAATAGATGACCGGCAACACCAGCAGCGAGGTTTCCCAGTTGAAGGCATCGTCGAACCAACCAATCGCTCCTGCGATTCCGGCCCCCACCAGGTAGTAGGGGAATGACCAGAAATAGCATTCCACCAGGATCTTCCGCAGCGACTTCCCCTCAGTGAACGAGATGACGGTGGCAATGGACCCGGTGTTAGCAACGAAGTAAATCGAGGCTGCTATAGCGAGTGCCAAGGCCTGGCTGGTGACCAGGCCGCGGGATAGGGAGAAGTCGTACGCGCCATAGGCCAGGGCCGTGGAAACTGCGCTGGCGCAGATGTTGAAGGTGATCTGAATCGCGCTCGGCCGGTCCGGGTACAGGCACTGCACCAGGATGGAAGCACAGCCCAGGATCAACGTTTCCGAGACACTGAGTTGCAGGATGCCAAGCAGAATGAACAGGAAATTGACCGACATCGTTCCTGTGATTCCGGGCAAATTGACCTTGAGCCGCGAGGCCAGGATGGCGATCCCGAGGTAGCAGATGAACTCGGCAATGTTCTTGCTGCTTTGGTGAATGGCCCCGTAGAGCAGCACCGCAGTGCCCAGGACGATCACCAGGCCGATGAAGGCTTTGGCGCTGGAGGTTAGGTCCCTCCACGACTGTGGTTGGCCAGCCAGTTCGCTTCCCATGATGATTGGCCCGGCCTGCACCGCACACACGCCGGGGAACTCCTAGAATTAGCACCTAATCCGAGCAGGAACAATGATTTACAGCCGTTGGGTAAAACTTCGGTAATTGTGGGTTGGGTACTTGGGGCGGCGGCTCGGACGCTGGCTTTGGGCGCTACATTCCGTGCTAGAATGCCGCTTGGAACATGGCCGCGCAGTGCTCCCCCTGTGGCCCGCCGCCGGAAGTGAGGTAACCCACCATGCCAGCCAGACGCTGCACCTGCGCCACGATTTTGCTGCTGATATGCGGACTGCTGACCACCGCCCCCGCGCAGACGTTCACCGTGCTGCACACGTTTCGGGGCAACGACGGGGGTTACCCAATGGGCTTGCCAGTCCTAGATCCGGCTGGAAACATTTACGGCACGGCCAGTGCAGGTGGGACTGGCAAGTGCGGCAAGAACGGCTGCGGCACGGCATTCATGTTGAACAAGACCGGCGGGCTAGTCGGGGTGTACAGCTTTGGTGGCGCGGACGGGATGGAGCCTGTAGCAGGCTTGCTGCGGGCTGCGACGGGAAAGCTTTACGGCACGACCGTGTTTGGGGGCGACAAGAACAGATCATGCCAACCAGGTTGCGGGGCCGTTTTCGAGTTAAGCGCGACGGGCAAGGAGACGGTGCTGCATAAGTTCACAGGGCCGCCTGATGGCTACTTCTCCGAGGCACTCCTGGTCGAGGACGCAGAGGGCAACCTCTATGGTACGACGCAGGAGGGCGGCGCTTACGGCTCTGGCACGGTATTCAAAATAGATGCGAGCGGTAAGGAGACGATCCTGTACAGCTTCAGCGGCGGCATGACTGGGTGTAACCCCTATCCAGGCGTCATCCTCGATTCGGCTGGCAATCTGTATGGCGTCACTTCCGACGGCGGTGTCCCCGGCTCCTGCAATAATGGGTTGGGCGTGGTGTTCCGGCTAGATACCAGTGGCAACGAGACAATTCTTCACCTCTTTGGCGGAGGGGACGGCGCAAATCCCTCCTCGGTTTTGCTGTTCGACTCGGAGGGAAATCTCTACGGAACGACTGAGAACGGGGGTGTTGGGTGCGGCACGGGATGCGGGGTGGTCTTTGAACTGTCTCCTGCGCCAGGGGGAAGCTGGTCGGAGACAGTGCTCTATGACTTCTGCTCCCTCCCGAACTGCGCTGACGGGGAAGAGCCGCTAACAGGGCCGCTGGTACGGGACGCTTCCGGGAACCTGTACGGCACCACGTACTTCGGCGGCGGCAGTGACGATGGGATTGTCTTCAAACTGGACACCAGCGGCAACGAGACTGTGCTGCATAGCTTCACTGGCGGCGCGGACGGGGCCAACCCTTGGGCGGGTTTGGTCATGGACAGTTCCGGCAACCTCTACGGCACCACGCAACAGGGCGGCGCTACATGTCTTCCCCCGTATACCTGCGGAGTAGTGTTCAAAATCACCCCTTAGTCCCGTCCTACCCGCTGCACCGCACGAGTACTTCGATCCGGCTTGCCTGTTCACTAGGTGATCCTTTTAAGCGGGATGTATACACTTAGGCACTTGATGAGCGGCGGAGCCGCCAACTAGCTTTACCTCCAGTGTAGTGTACCTAGGAGTCTCTCCATTCGATAAATCGCCGTTCTGGAGGCGACCTGTGAGGAAGTGCGCGCTCTGTGTCGTCCTGCTGTTAGTGCTCCCCGCGTCTGCGACAATCCCAAACTTCGTCCAAAGCGGCAAAAATTGGACAACCTGCGCAGGATCGGGTGCGACGGTGACGTGTCCTATCTCCTTCGGGCTGACCACGACTAATAACAACCTGATCGCAGTATGGACCTTCTGGCAGTCTGCTTCTACGTATATATATGCGGCCAGCGTCTCCGATTCACCGGGCAACAATTTTTTCTACAGCGCGGTGGGACCAACCGTTCAATCGGCACCGAGCAGTCCGATCACGGCCCAGACTTTCTACGCCAAGAAGATAAATGGGGCGAGCAGCGACACCGTTACAGTTACGTTCACTTGCATCTCCACTCCCACCATTTGCGCGGGCAGCCCGAGCATTACCTCTGCCGGTGCTGTTATCGTCGAATACAGCGGCCTCGATTGGTACAATCCGCTGGACAGTGCCTCTGCCGGGTACAGCACGGACACGCCTACGCCCATCCCAACGGCCCTGCTGGACAGTGGCAATGCGAATCCTGCGAACTCGAACCTAGTGCTGTTCGCGGGAGGCATAACAGACGCTACGACCGGGCTGACCGCTGGCAGCGGCTTTAGCGGCATTCAGCTTGCAAACAGTTCCCTCGGAAGTGCCATCACCGAAGAGAATACGAACCCGATAACCGGAAACAACGTCCTTCAGCGGGCACAGGCATGTCTGGGGGGGACGTGTCCTCCTCCGGGCGGGACCACACCGGGGAACTGGCTGATGCAGATGGCGGTCTTCCGCGACGCGTCGTGGACGGTGCAAGGGGGATCCAGCCCCTCCCGCACTGCGACCGTCCTCTACGTGGATCAGTTCCCCGGCAGCGACATAGGCGTGAAGGCCAACAACGCATGCGCCAACTTTCCGCTCGGCGGGGGAACATTGATGTTCCCGCCAGGTGTTTTCAGTTTTTCTACCACAATTACCAATTGCGGCAGGAATGTCACGTTCCGCGGAGCGGGTGCGGGAACCGCGATATTCCCCCTGCCCCCGAATCAGCTAGCGGGCACGGACCTGGTTTACACTGGTAGCGGAATCGCTTTTAGCATCACCGGGAACTCCGTGCAGGCCTGGTTGCGCGATCTCGCCATCGACAACACGGGGAGTGGTACCGTGGCGATTGATTTTGACGGCAGCCTGAATCATTCAGGGATGGACAACGTATCCATCTATCCCAAAAACTGTTTTACCATGGCCGCAGTGCGGGTGGGAAACACAACGAACGTTGTCGGCCTGATCATCAAGGACAGCTACGTTCGTTGTGATACCCCGAGTTCGGGCGGACCGGGACTGATAGCAGCGAACGCCAGCGAAGTCCTTGACGTTGATAACACCCACTTCAATGGGAACGGGATTCAGTTGGGTGTCCTGGGTACGGTAAAAGAGGTGGAGGCCTTCAGGATGATAGGCGGAGCAATCGGTTCGGGGACGGACGTCGACGCGGTAACCGTCCTGAACGCCATAAAAGCAAGTTTCATCGGGGTCTCGTTTGAAATGAGCCAGTCGACGACGAATCCGATGACGGGATACGCGATCAATGTTCCATCAAGTGCACATTACGCGACCGCGATCGACATGGGCCACTGCTTTGTTTCGAGTCAAGCGGCCTCGACGACTACCCGTCGGGTTCTCCAGCTCCGAGGTTCTCCATGAGAGGCACTTCTCTCGTCCTAATCGTGTGTTGGCTTGCGCTGTCCATGCCGGCGAGCGCTCGTGTAGCCCAGCTAGCCGAATTGATCGCCTCCGACGGAGCCGGCTTTGACGAGTTCGGGACCTCAGTGGCTATCAGCGGAAACACCGTGGTGGTGGGCGCTCCGAAACCGATCGAGGGCGGAGAGGCCGCGGCTTACGTGTTTGTGAAATCGGGGACCACCTGGAAGCAGGTTGCGGAACTCCAGGACGGAGTTATCAATGACGAACTCGGTTTTTCGGTGTCGATAAGCGGCGACGCCAACACGATCGTGGCGGGTGCGCCCAACAGCGTCAGCGACGGCACGGTCTATGTGTTCGTGAAACCGGCGGGGGGATGGCGGGATACACCCCCGACGGCCACCCTCACCGTCCCCGGTGGGCAGGTACATTTCGGCGACTCGGTGGCAATCAGCAGCGACGGAACTACAATCGTCGCGGGGGCGGAGGGGGAGGGCGGCCCGGGATCGGGGGCGGCCTATGTCTTCGTCAAGCCGGCTGGGGGGTGGCAGGACGCCCCAACACCGACAGCAACCTTGTCCTCCACATCGGCATTTGCTTTGGGGAATGCAGTAGCCGTCAGCAGTGACACTATCGTGGCCGGGTCCATCGGCAACGCGTCCTCCGGGCCGGCGGCCTATGTATTCGTGAAGCCGCCAGCGGGCTGGCACGATGCACAGCCTACGGCCACGCTTACCCCGTCCGACGGACTGGTGAACATAGACCAATTCGGTGCCTCGGTGGCCATCGGTGGCAACACCGTGGTCGTAGGGGCACCGTTCCATCCGCTGGGGAAGCCGGGGGCCGCGTACGTATTCGTGAAGCCACCCGGCGGCTGGAAGAGCATGACGCAAACGGCAGAGTTAACTGTGCCGGTGAGCCACACCCTGCTATTGGGGCAGGCGGTAGCGGTGGAAGGCAACGTCATCGTCGCCGGGGCGCCGGATGACCCCATCGGACACAACAATATGCAGGGTGCGGTGTTCGGCTATCTGGAGCCGCCTGCCGGCTGGGTGAATAGTTCCAAGCCTGTGGGCTCCGTGACTTCGTCAGACGGCGTAGCCGATGACCTGTTCGGCGATGCGATAGCGGTCAGCGGAACGCTCGCCGTGATCGGCGCGCCACTTCATGATATCAACGGCCAAACCAACCAAGGCGCAGCCTACATCTTCGGCGAGCAGTGAACTGCCCAGGCTCGGGGCCGCGAAGAGGTAAAGACTAAAATCCAGCAGACCCTTCACCGCCCAGGGCCCCAGGCTGGTCTGTGCTAGATTAGCCCCACGGGCCCTTAGCTCAGCGGTTAGAGCAGTGGACTCATAATCCATTGGTCCCAGGTTCAAATCCTGGAGGGCCCACCACACCGCCCCTCATGTGAGATAATTTTTGCGTCACTCCTCTGAGGAAGCTATGCCTGAACACAGAGTTTTCTGCGTCAAGTTGCAAAAGGATCTGCCCGGCCTGGACGAGCCTCCGTTTGACACCGAATTGGGGAAACGAGTGTACGAGAACGTGTCGCAGCAGGCTTGGGGCCAGTGGATCGAGTTCTGCAAGATGCTGCTGAACGAGTATCGTCTGAACCCCGCTCGCCGCGAGGACCAGGAAGCCATCGTGAAGCAGATGGAGCAGTTTTTCTTTGGCGAGGGAGCTGCCCTGCCGAAGGAGTATGTTCCGCCCGCGCAACATTAGTGTGATTGGTTACCTTCGGTGCTACCCCATTAACCGGATTGTTATCTGACGTTCATCACCCCGTAACATTGTTGCACTAGAAATGGTGCATGGATGAAGGGTCCGTCCATGACACGCTGATCCTCTCCGACCTGCATCTGGGGTCGGAATGCAGTCGTGCTCTGGAAGCCACGCGACTTTTGAAGAAAAGCCGCTTCCGGCGGCTGATTCTGCTGGGTGACATCTTTGCTAACCTGGACTTCCGGCGGCTCAGCAAAGAGCAATGGAAGTTTCTCGGCCTGATCCGCAAGCTCTCCAACCCCAAGCGCGGCATAGAAGTGGTCTGGGTGGAAGGCAACCACGACGAGGGCCTGACCGACATTATGTCGGCCCTGGTCGGCGTGCGGGTGTACCAGGAATACGCATGGCTGTATGCGGGGGTACAGCACCTGGCCATTCACGGGCATCAATTCGACCGCTTCGTGGTGAACAATCTGCGGCTCAACCATTTCTGGACCGTAATCTACCTCAAATTACAGAAGCTCGATTTCAAGGGCAAACCGGTGGCGCGATTTATTGATCGCCTGAACACGCGCTGGCTGCGTATGTCCTCGAAAGTGGCTTCGGGCGCACTGTTGCACGCCCGACTGCGGGGAGCGGAGCGCATCTTTTGCGGACACACGCACGAAGCCATGCAACAGCAGCAGGACGGCCTCGAGTACTACAACGCAGGCGGCTGGATTGATTCCCGGCAAACTTATATCACCGTTGGAACCGAAGGAGTCCAGATTCATGAGTACCAGGAGCGACCTGACGATCGTGATTCCGGCAAAGAACGAGGCGAAACTGATTCCGCAATTGCTGAATTCGCTGGCGAATCAGGATTACCCGAAGATGCCGAGTACGAGAATATTGGTAGCTGACGCAGGATCGACGGATGGCACACCCGAAGTCGTGATGGGGTTCCGGGATCGCCTGGCAGTCAGCGTGATCCCCGGTGGTTTGCCTTCTGTCGGTCGCAACGCTGGCGCTGCCCTGGCTGCGACAGAGTATGTGCTGTTCATCGATGGGGATGTGGAACCAGCCACGAAGTCACTGATTCGATGCACGGTTGAACTGGCGCAGCGCAAGCAACTGCACTGCGTGACCACCAACATTATTTGCCGCGAGGGCGGATGGCTGGACAAGACGCTCTACTTTGGCAACTCGATGTTCCAGCACCTGTCGCGAATCCATCAACCATTTAGTACTGGAATGTTCATGCTGTTCCAAGTGGCGCGCTTCCGTGAACTGGGTGGGTTCCACGAGCAGGTACATTTCGCGGAAGACTACCTCTTAAGCAAACAAGTGGCCCGCAACAAATTCGGGATTGTGCGCGGCGGTCTTTACACTACCAACCGTCGGTTTCAAAAGATGGGGCATTTCCGCGTGACCAAACTGTTTCTGACCACAGCTGTGAACTTCTGGAACGAGAGTCACTTCCTGCGCGACCACCAGTACTGGCAGACGGAGAACGAGGCCAGAAGCGACGGCAAAGCGCCGGCACCCCAGAAGTAGGCGTTCTGCGCAGACCAGTTCGACACGAGGTTCCAAATCGGTGCGGCCTCTCCAAGTAATTTGTGACATCTCGCACAATCTCATGGTTCGCACATTCCGCTCGATGTAAGGTTGCTTTTCAGACAGTCCTCCCCCATAAGGATCCACATGGTTTCGAAGTGCACAAACCCGGAGTGTTCAGAACGTTTTCTGCGTCTGCATCAGGGCAAGCTGTTTCGCTGGGATGGAGTGAATGCCCGGCAGCGCCTCACTCGGGGTGCCGGTCCTGAAACCAAGAAAGCCAGGAAAGTTGAATTCTTCTGGCTGTGTGGCGAGTGCGCTCGGAAGATGACAGTAGTCTTCAGCGTGGAAGCCGGAGTCACGACCAAGGCACTGGCTGATTCCGACCGTGCGGCTAGAGAGGGCGCGACAGCGTCGGCGTGGCGCGATACTCTCCCCGCAGGCCATTCCAGCGAATCTGCAACATCTCGCCGAACATACGCATTCCGTCGCGCAGCGGGTTGATGCGAGTGCCTTCGCGATGCGACCAGGCTACGGGCACTTCCTCCACTTGCAACTGGAGGTGTCTTGCGAGGTAGAGCAACTCCGGATCAAATCCCCAGCGCTCGATTTTCTGCAGCGGAAAAAGCGCTTGTGCCGCGCGCCTGGTAAAAGCTTTAAATCCGCACTGCGTGTCTTTGAACTGCAAACCCAGAATCAGGCGCAGCGCCAGGTTGAAGATTCGGCCATAAAGCTGGCGGTGCAAAGGCTGCCGCCGCAGTTGTAGCTCGGTCTTCAGCCACCGGGAGCCGATGGCGACGTCGGCCCCGCCAGCAATGGCAGCAAACAGCTTTTCCGCTTCTGCGATGGGGGAAGAGAGATCGGCATCGCTGAACAGCAAGGTTTCGCCCTGTGCCTCCAGCATTCCGTGGCGGACGCTGTAACCCTTGCCTCGATTTCCGGGATTCTGGAGCAGCCGAACCCCTGGACGCGTTGCCGCGCTGCGGCGGACGACCTCTGCGGTATCGTCGCTGGAACCGTCATTGACCACGATGATTTCTATCTGCCAGCCTTTCTGCTTCGCGAAGGCGGATATCTTCTCGATGGTCGCGGCAATGCGTTCGCTCTCGTTGTAAGCGGGCAGAACGATGCTGTAGGTGGGAGAAGGCAAGAGACAGTTCTCAGTTGTGGGCGTTCAGCATAGGCAGTGTAGTCAACCGCGGCAGCGATGCACAGGAAAAAACTGCACTCACGCCACCCGCCGCAAAAGCATAGACAGGAACTCCCTCACCAGCTCAGCGTCCCAGAGTCCTGATTGGGCTTCTTTTTGCATAGTCAGCGCAGTCTGCTCGTGGCTGAGCGCAGGCTTGTAGGGCCGGGCTGTACGCAGCGCGTCGTAGACATCAACCACCTGAAGAATGCGGGGAAGCAGCGGGGTTTCATCCTTCCGCAGTCCGTCGGGATATCCGCTGCCATCGGCGTGTTCGTGGTGATGACGAATAATGGGAAGTACGAGGCGGAGCGATTTCAGCGGACGGCAGATATTCTCGCCGGTAATCGGGTGTCGCTTCATCACCGCCCACTCTTCCGGCGTGAGATTGCTGCCCTTTTTCAGGATCTCGTCCGGCACTGCGATTTTTCCCAGGTCATGCAAGTATCCGCCACGCCGTAAAGCTACGATGGAGGCTTCGTCCAGACCGAGATGGCGTCCGAGATTGGCGGCGCTTTCCGCCAAGCGCTCACAATGCCCTTCGGTGTAGGGATCGCGGCTCTCGACACTCAATCCTAGGGTGCACAACACTGACTCGGCATTCTCCAGCTCGTCGGTGAATTCCTTGAGCCGGAGCAAGGAATTCACCCGGGCGAACAGTTCCTCGGAAAATATCGGTTTGTTAAGGAAATCATCCGCTCCGGCTTCGATGCCGCGTAATCTGTTTTCGCGATCCGCGAGCCCGGTGATCAGAACAAAAGGGATCAAGCGGGTGGCGGGGTCCGCCTTCAATTCGCGGCACAGTTCGTAGCCGGACTTGCCCGGCATAATGACATCGGAAAGAATCAGATCCGGAGGCTCGCGGCGGATTTCGGCCTCTGCTTGGGCGGCATCCGCCACCGTTACAACGGCGTAGCCCTCGGTTTCCAACAGTTCCCGCATAAGCGTCATAATGTCGGGATTGTCATCGACCACCAGCACCCGAGGTACGTGGCGGAGGGCCGAGGTCTCATTGGTTGCGGGAGCAGCGTGGGTAAGGGCGGAAAGGCTTGCGCGGGAAGTCGGAGGAGGGCTCACAGCAAGGTACCTGACCTGCTATTCATTGTAATTGATTCAAGGCGAGCAGAGACAACCGTCGGGCTAGTCTCCGGTGCTTTCTACCATAGGCAGTTCCTCTGCGGTCGACCTGCGGGTGACCTGGGCGCTGGTGACGAGGACGACCGATGCGACCACGATGGCACTGCCGCCGAGAATGTAGGCGTCAATCGGTTCATGCAGAACCAGCCACCCCAGGAAGACAGCGACCACCGGATTGACATACGCATAAGTGGAGACCTTCGACGTGGGCACATGGCCGAGTAGCCAGATATAAGCGGTGTAGCCGATCCACGATCCGCAAATCACGAGGTATACGACCGCGCCGATGCCGCGGCCGGTCCAAACTACCCTTGCCAGATCGCCTAAAACGAAAGCGATAAGCAGGTTGGCCAGTCCGGCTGCAATCATTTCCCAGGCGGTGGCAGAGAACGGGTCCACGTTAGGTGATTTCCATTTCTTGGCCAGAACCGAACCCAGCGCCCAACTGAACGAACCGCCTTGCAGGCTGAGCGACGCCCACAGCTGCTGGCGCTCCAGATGCGTGCTGGCCATCAACTGTGGCCATAGCAGCACGACCAATCCAGCCACTCCCAGGACAAGCCCTACCTTGCCACGGGCTGAAACGTGGTGATCGCCCAGGATCAGCGTATCCAGCACGAGAAACCAGAGAGGCACGACGGCCACGATCAGCGCCGCCAAGCCGGAGGGAATATGAGTTTCTGCGTAGGAGAGCGTAAGATTGCCGCCCACGAGCAGCAGGATGCCAATCACAGCCATCTGTCCCAATTGTCGAAAGTTATAGACGATCTTGCGCCCACGCAGGCCGCAGAACGCCAGCATGAAGACGCCAGCAATCAAGAAGCGAATGCCGCACATGAGGGCAGGAGGAATCTTTTCCACCGCGATGTCGATGGCCAGATAGGTCGATCCCCAAAAGAAATAAACCAGGCCGAAGGCCAGGATTACGCTGAAACGGAGTTGGCGTTGGCTCTCGGTCATGGCGGTTGGGAGCTACAAAGGTATGAGACGCGATATGACACGCTCGGGATTCGATTTGTGTTGGAGCCGATCACTAAAGGTCATTGCCAGTTGGGGGTTACGCCGAAGCTTGCAAAGAGCTATAATCAAAACTGGAATGAGTTTTGATGCGTCAACAGAAACCCAATTCGCACCTGCCCGCGTGCTGGCTGCACTCTTTAGTGTGTCCACGGCGCCATCTGGCGGTGCTGCCTTCCCGTTCACGTCCCAGTCTCTTCGGTAGCGACTAGTTTTCCATCCTCCTGTTGCGATTCTCGGTAGGCCTTGAAGTTCGGCCTTTTGCCGAGAACGGCCCGCGCACGACCAACGAATGAATTTTGGAGGATCCCATGACAACACAGACTCTGACCGCTCCCAAAATCAAGACCGCGCTACCCGGTCCGAATGCCAAGCATGTGCTCGAAGGCGACCGCAAATACGTTTCGCCGTCTTATACCCGCTCTTATCCACTGGTGGCCAAGCATGGCCGCGGGATCGTAGTTACCGACGTCGATGGGAACGAGTTCTTCGATTTTTCCGCGGGCATCGCCGTTACTTCAACCGGCCATTGCCATCCCCATGTGGTCGCCGCGATTCAGAAGCAGGCCGGCGAACTGATCCACATGTCGGGTACCGACTTCTACTACGAAAGCATGGTGACCCTGGCGGAGCGGCTATCGAAAATTGCCCCCATGCCCGGACCGCACAAAATCTACTATGGCAATTCGGGCGCCGAGGCCATCGAATGTGCCCTGAAGCTGGCGCGCTATCACACCAAGCGGCAGAACATCATTGCTTTCTACGGCGCCTTCCATGGACGCACCATGGGCGCCCTATCGCTGACCGCTTCCAAGCCGCAACAGAAGCGGCGTTTCGCCCCGCTGGTTCCCGGGGTCACGCACATTCGTTATCCCGATATTTATCGCGGATGCGAAGGCGGACCGCAGGATGCCGAGGCCTTCGCTCTCGGTTGCGCGCGTTTCATTGAAGACAAGCTGTTCCGTACGACGCTGGCGCCCGAGGAAGTGGCGGCGATTTTCGTTGAACCCATCCAGGGTGAAGGTGGATACGTGATCGCCCCGAATGTGTTCATGCAGGAGCTGCGGCGAATTTGCGACAAGCACGGCATCCTGCTGGTGGTGGACGAAGTCCAGAGCGGTATTGGCCGTACCGGCAAGTGGTGGGCGATTGAGCACACCGGCGTGCAGCCGGATATCGTCTGCATGGCCAAGGGCATCGCTTCCGGCATGCCGTTAAGCGTCACCTTGAGCAAGGCGGAAATTATGGACTGGGTTCCCGGTTCCCATGCCTCCACCTTCGGGGGAAACCCGGTCTGCATTGCCGCCGCCTTAGCCACACTGGATGTGATCGAAGGCGAGGGCCTGATGCGCAACGCCAGCGAGGTCGGCAATCACATGCTCAAGCGCATGGCGGACTGGCCCAGCAAGCACAAGCTGGTGGGCGACGTTCGCGGCCGCGGTCTGATGATTGGAGTTGAAATCGTCAAAGACAAGAAGACCAAGGAATATGGCGTTGAGGAACGCGACCGCATCGTGCAACTTGCCTTTGAGCGAGGCATTCTCTTCCTGGGTTGTGGTCCGAGCACCATCCGCATCGCACCCCCGCTCATCGTGAGCAGGGACGAAGCGGACGTCGCCATGGACGTACTCGAGGAATCCATTTCTGTAGTGGCCAAGAGCAACTGAGCCGCGACCTGGGGACGGGTAGTTCTCCCCCGTCCCCGTTTTTTGCCACGGCGGACCTTATTCTCCAAACGAGTCGCGGGCCTGAGCGCCCAGGAGCGAGGCATGTACGTTCCCAAACTTTTTCAAGAAAAAGATTGGCAGGAAATAAAGCGGGTGATCGACCAGAACAGCTTTGCGACGGTTGTCAGTTGCAACGCAGGAACTCCCGTCGCGACCCACGTGCCTTTACGGCTTGTCGAGTCTGGCGCCAAAACATGGAGTTTGCAGGGGCATGTATCCCGTGCTAATCAGCATTGGCAGTTGTTCGAGCGGAACGAAAGATCGCTGGCAATTTTCGCCGGGCCTCATGTTTATATCTCGCCGCGATGGTACGACCATGTAAATGTTCCGACCTGGAACTACGTCGCGATCCATGTATACGGGAGGACGAAGGTGGTGCACGATCCGGCGGAGTTGCGCGCGCTCATGGAAGGCCTGGTTGGCCGATATGAGGGCCACGTGGAAACACCAGACCGATACACGATCGAGAAGTTGCCGCCGGATTATCTCGAATCCCAAATGAACGGAATTGTCGGTTTCGAAATCGCGGTCGAGGAGGTCGAGGCCAGCTTCAAATTGAGCCAAAATCGCGATGAGAAGAATTATTCCAACGTGATTCGCGAATTGAGTAAGAGTGAAGACCAGGCCACGCGTGGAGTGGCTCAAGAGATGCTGTGCCGGCGGCCTCGCTCCGGCGTTCATGAGTAACGAAACCTTGCAAGAATTGTTGTACGGCAAGGGCGCACATGTTGATCCCATCGTGTGCCTGGAAGACCTGCCTGCACCGCTGGCGGGGAGAAAGCTCGATGGCTATCCACATTCTATCTGGCAGATCGTCGGGCACATGAACTACTGGATGGACTACGAACTGAAGAGAATTGCGGAAGAGCCGCAGCCCTATCCGGAACACGCGATCGAGAGCTGGCCAGCGAGCCACGGTCCGGCAAACGAAGCGGCTTGGCAAGAGGCGCTGGCGCGATTCAAGGGGTTGCTCGGCAAGCTGTCACAGTTGTCGGAGTCGGGCACGGACGCTCTGCAACGCAACCTAGCCGGAACACACGATTTGTCCAATGCGCGGTCTTCTACCGTGCAGGCAATACTTTGGCAGTTGGTCGCACACAACAGCTACCATGTCGGCCAGATCGCTTTATTGAGGCGGGCTTTTGGCTCCTGGCCGCCACGACGAGGGAGCGACACCTGGTGATCCCGCACGTTACCAGCGATGAGAGCTTTGTTTACAATTCGCGCGCTTCTCGCCCTCGCCGCAGCCCTGGTGCTGTGGGCGTCGGCATTTGCTGGCATTCGCGCCGGTCTGCGCGCCTATTCGCCTGGACAGCTTGCCGTCCTGCGTTTCGTGGTGGCGTCGAGTGTGTTGGTGGTTTACGCCAGCCTTGCGCATTTTCGCCGTCCTAAAGGGCGGGACATTCCTGGTTTCCTCCTTAGCGGAATCATCGGGATCAGCTTCTATAACCTGGCGCTGAACTACGGTGAGACTCGCGTCACCGCCGGCGCCGCTAGTCTACTGATCGCGTCGGTGCCGATCTGGACCGCTTTGCTGGCCAGCTTTACTCTGCATGAACGGCTGGCTCCTCACCGCTGGATGGGAATTCTCGTGAGCTTTGCCGGAGTAGCGCTGATTGCCAGCGGAGAAGGCCAGGGCATTCATCTTTCGCCGCAGGCGCTGATCATTTTGGCGGCGGCGCTCACCTCCGCCATTTACATGGTGCAGCAGAAACATTTCCTGGGACGCTACAGCGCCCTGGAGTTCACCGCCTATTCCATCTGGTCGGGAACGGTCTTCATGCTTCCTTTTGGCAAGGGTCTGTTGACTGTCATGCACACGGCGCCAGTCGGCGTAACACTGGCGGTGGTTTACCTGGGGATCTTTCCCGGAGCTTTGGCCTACGTGGCTTGGGCCTACGTGATGTCACATGGCCCGGCGGGACGCATAACTTCGCTGCTCTATCTCATTCCTGTGCTCGCCATCGCGATTGCTTGGTTATGGCTGGGCGAAGTGCCGAGAATGCTGTCACTCGCGGGCGGAGCTGTGGCGCTGCTGGGGGTGGGGCTGGTCAATATGAGGGACGTCGGTGGGCGCCGCGATCTGGAGCGACTCGACGAAACTTCAGCGCGGCCCAATTCCGAAACTGCCTCGCAGCTTTCTTGAACACTGTGACATCCGTCACAGCCTTTTGGCGGGTGGATTGTCTAGCGTTGTGGGCGGAGTGTCCTCCATGTCCTCCGGTCGCCTCACTCACGCTGCCATTCGCGCTCTCGACTGGCTTGCCGCCCACACTCTGCCCCCGGACAATTCTCCCGCTCACCAGCGTACCGGCCGACGGGGCGAAGAAGATGTGTACTTCTACCTGCGCCGCAGCGGATACGTGATGGTGGCGCGTAATTTTCGCTCCCCGAACCGCCGAGGAGAAATCGACCTCATCGCGTGGGACAACGACGTGCTCTGTTTTATCGAAGTCAAGACCCGCACCACGCGCGACGTAAAGCCCGCAGAAGCCGCCGTGGACCGGGACAAGCAGCGGAACCTGATTTCGGTGGCGGGGGAGTACCTTCGTCATCTGGCACCTTCGTGCCAATGGCGCTTTGATGTGGTTAGCGTGTATTATGAGGCGCACTCCCGCCAGCCGCAGTTTGAGGTATTTCAGAGTGCCTTCCCCGTGGCGTAAAATAACGGGTTTGACTGTGCCCTCATATTGAAAGGACTCATTACTTGCCTGAGCTTAGGAAAGACCCAATCGTAGGCCGGTGGGTCATCATTTCGACCGACCGCGCCAAGCGTCCCACCGATTTTGCCCGTGACGGAGTGAAACTCAAGGGCGGTTTTTGCCCCTTCTGTTACGGCAATGAGAGCAAGACCCCGCCGGAGATCCAGGCTTACCGGCCCAACACCAACGGCGGCCCTCCGCCAGTGCGCGATTCTCCGGGATGGACGGTACGAGTGGTCCCCAATAAGTTTCCCGCGCTCGGCATTGAGGGCAGCTTGAACCGCCAGGCCGAGGGCATGTTTGACCGCATGAACGGCATTGGGGCACACGAGGTGATCGTTGAGACTCCCGACCACAATGCCACGCTGGCGACGCTGCCCTCGAAACGAATTGAAGACGTGCTCTGGACGTTCCGCGACCGCATCCTGGATCTCAAGAAAGACCGCCGCTTCAAATACATTCTGATTTTCAAGAACCACGGGGAGGCTGCGGGAGCGTCGCTGGAGCACGCGCACTCGCAGTTGATCGCGCTGCCCATTATTCCGATTTACGTGACCGAAGAAATTGAGGGGGCAAAGCAGTATTACATCTACAAGGAACGCTGCGTGTTCTGCGACATCATTCGGCAGGAAACCGAGGCAGCCACGCGAGTAGTGGCGGAGAACGAAGACTTCCTCACGTTGGCGCCCTATGCGCCCCGCTTCCCGTTCGAGACCTGGATTCTGCCCAAGCAGCACGAATCGGCGTTCGAGAATTCCTCTTCCCACATGTTTGAGAACCTGGCGAAGGCGCTGAAGTCGCTGCTGATGAAGGCCGACCGGGTGCTAGACAACCCGCCCTACAATCTGGTGGTTCATTCTTCGCCGGTGCAAGACCCCACCAACGATCATTACCACTGGCACATCGAGTTCATGCCGAAGCTGACTAAGACGGCGGGATTTGAATGGGGCACGGGCTTTTACATTAATCCGACGCCGCCGGAGGAAGCCGCGAAGTTCCTGCGGGAAGCCAGCGTCGAAGACGTCGTACCTGCGGCGGTAGGATAGTGACCGCCTAGCCCTGAGTGCGGTCCATGAACTCGTCATGCCAGGCCATCTGGATGGCCTCCAGTTTGCCCTCGTTGGACTGCTTGGGGTCGTCCTTGAAATCCGGAAGCTCGGTTACGAAGCGATGCAAGTCGGTGAAGCGCACCGACAGGGGATCAAGTTCAGGATGGG
>JBKQLO010000178.1:0-16904 GCA_052147055.1 Terriglobales bacterium | reverse complement strand
GAAGATGAAATCTCGGGTATTGCCGTGTTGGCGAAGGTCCCCGTTTACGCGCGTTTCGACGTTCACTCCCGCCCATGGATCAATCTCATTCGTTACTAATGGCCCCACCGGGCAAAAAGTGTCGAAGCCTTTTCCCCGCGTCCACTGGCTGTCTTTTTTCTGCAGATCACGCGCCGTGAAGTCATTCAGCACGGTGTAACCGAGAATCAACGGCCGCACATCTTCGTCGGCGGACAGCTTGTGACAGCGACGGCCCATGACCACGGCGAGTTCGCCTTCGTAGTCCGTGCGTTGCGAGATTCGCGGACGCCGAATGTCTTCGCCTGAGGCCAGCAGCGACGACGGCGGCTTGAAGAAAAGCAGTGGCTCAGTCGGAACTTCGTTCCCGAGTTCCGCCGCATGGGCACGATAATTGCGCCCCACACAGACAATCTTCGACGGACGCACCGGGGCCAGCAACTTCGCTTCGGCCAATGGCAGGCGGGAGATAGCTTTCGTGGGTAGATCTTCGACGTCGCCGCCCGCGTCCGGCGGCCTAAGAAACACGCGGGTGATTTCATCCTTACCCGCGAGGGACTCAACCAACCCGTATTCGGCGCGGCCATTGTGTTGGAAGCGGCAATATCTCATGGCTAGAGTTTATACGGGATCGGAACGGCCCAGCGGAAGGAGCCGCGAAGCGGCGCAAGAGTAAAGCCCACGGCGCAAGCCGTAGGCAAATTGCCGGTAAACCCTCAAGCCCCAGAGGGGCGAAAGACCGGCCTGGCCGGACGCCTGCACGATTTACTGCGAGCAATGATACATTTATTTGTATATTCGACCGAATGATGCAGGAGAAGAAGCATGGCGGGCGGACGTAGTAAGCCAACTCATGTAACGCGTGGCAATGTGCTCGATGACTTGGGATTCTCTCCCGAGCAGGCCACAATCTTGAAGTTCAGGGCCGACTTATACCAAGCCATCCTGAAGCACGCGCGAAAGTATTCGCCAACGCAATTGCAGGCGATCCTGGCGGAGCCTCAGCCCCGCGTGAGCGAGTTGCTCAACGGGAAAATTGCCAACAAGAGCGTCGACAAGTTGCTCTACTACGCAGGGCGGCTCGGGATCGAAGCCAAAGCTCGATTTCCCCAGACCAACAAGGAGGTTGTCCGGCGAGAACTGGCCGCGGCGCGTTAGAGGGAAGTTTCTCTTGGGCGGGTTTCGTGGACTATCACTCGATAATTTGCCGAGTGCCGGCTGGCCGTGATGGCTTCAAACGCTTCTTCGAGTCGCGCCGTCCCTCCGGGTGATTCCAATAACAATGTCCTAGACAGGCTCGAAGGGCTACCCCAAAATCCCCATCCGCTCGCCCACCCTCTTCAACACTTCCAGCGCCTGCTGCAATTCATCCCGCGTATGGGTCGCGGTCATGATGGTACGGATGCGCGCCTTCCCCTCCGGGACCGTCGGGAACGCAATCCCCGTGCCCAACACGCCCTCTTTGAACAGCTCTCGGGAGAAATCCATGGTCAGCCTGCCGTCGCCAATGATGATCGGCGTAATCGGAGTTTCGCTCGGCGGCGTAGTCTTGCCTCCGATGTCGAAACCCAGCAGGCCCAGTTCTTTCTTCCAGAAGCGCGTGTTCTCCCACAACTTCTCCATCAGTTCCGGCTCCTGCTCGAGCACATCGAACGCCGCGATGCAGGTGGCCGCCACCGACGGCGGATGCGAAGTCGAAAACAGAAACGGCCGCGCCCGGTGATACAGAAAGTCGATCAGATCACGGGCGCCGCAGACGTATCCCCCCAGTGCACCGATGGCCTTCGAAAGCGTTCCCACCTGAATATCCATCCGCCCGTGCATCTTGAAATGGTCCACGGTCCCGCGCCCGTTGCGGCCGAGTACGCCGGAGGCATGAGCATCATCCACCATCATGATGGCGCCATACTTTTCCGCCACATCGCACAGTCCTGGCAGCGGACCAATGTCGCCGTCCATGGAAAAAACTCCGTCGGTGATCAGTAGCTTCTTCCCTGGCTGGTCTTTCACGCTGGCCAGTTGCTGTTCCGCGTGCGCAACGTCCTTGTGGTTGAAAACCAGAATCTTCGCGCGCGACAATCGCGCGCCATCAATGATTGACGCATGATTGAGCTGGTCGGAGATGATGAAATCATCTTTGCCCAGCACCGCCGAAACCGTCCCTGCATTGGCCGCGAAGCCGGATTGGAAGACGACGCAGGCTTCCACGTTCTTGAAGCGCGCGATCTTCTCCTCCAGTTCCATGTGGATCTTCATGGTACCGGCGATAGTGCGCACCGCTCCCGACCCCACTCCGTACTTACGCGTGGCATCGAGCGCCGCTTCGCGCAGCTTGGGATGCGTGGTCAATCCCAGGTAATTATTCGAAGCCAGGTTGATGACCCTCTTGCCGTCAAACGTGCAGACCGGAGCCTGTTCGTCATCGAGCACACGTAATTTGAAATGTGTGCCTTTAGCTTTCAGGTCATTTAATTGATCGGAGAGATAGGAGAGCGGATTCGCGCGAGTAGTAGCGGTTGCCATGATATTTACCTGATTTCGATAAAAATGGGTTCTGCTTCGACTGCGTGATCGAGTACCAAACCGTGAGCTTCCGGAAGCTTTGCAACTTCTGGGGTTTGCGGGTAGTCCGGGTGATAGCTCACCAGCACTTTGTATTTACCGGGTAAGGGAGTGACGCACTCAAGAGTCTCTCGGTAACCGACTGATTGTCCCGCCGCCATGAAAACGAAGTTCTTCTTGAAGACCTCCGCGGGCGGCGGCAGCGGTCCCGCATTCTCCGCGATCGCTTCGTTGCCGCAGGTCTGCGCCGGGCGGCCATCCTGGGTTGTCAGGGTTATGCTGAAACCGGGAATGTTGTCGCCAGCTTTTCCCCAGCCTTGCGCTACGTACACCCCTTTGGCCCCCGCCTCTAGCGCAACGTGGACGTTGATCCCTTCGCCCGGCTTGAAGGCTTGTTTTTCCAGATGAATCACCACTCTGGTTTGTGCCTCGGGAGCCGGGCCGTGCGCGTGTTGGGCAAACGCCAGTAGGAAACTAAGGAAAAACAAAAAGACGCCGACCAAGAACGAGAGAGACCGAGTAGCGCGTGTCTTCATGGCCATCACTTTCCTGTCCCAAGTCCCGCATGGCTGCAGCCAAACGCGAGATGTACCAGTTTAATACCGATGAGCAGTGATTGAAATCAACACAGGAACTACACCAGTCCCACCAGGTCCGCCAAAGCCTTCAGGCTGGCGACTTCCAGCTCTGGCTTCCCCGCAGCGGCCTTGGTTGCGCCGGCGCCCGCGCGCGGTGAGGGCCGATTCACCCAAACCGCGGCGATCCCCATCGCCTGGGCCGGATTCACATCGTGATAGATGCTCTGTCCGACGTGCAACCAGCGCTCCGGACCCACGCCGATCCTTCCTTGCGCAATTTGAAAGATCCTCTTGCAGGGCTTGTAGCAGAGTGCCTGTTGAGCGGTGATCGCCTGATCAAACTTCACCGCCAGCTTGGGCGCCGTCAAGGCAAACAGATCGTCGTCAATGTTCGAGATCACCGCCAACTGGTATCGGGCTTTGAGTTTGCGTAGCGCTGCAACCGTGTCAGGGAACGGTTGCCAGGCAGCCAGCGATTCCGGCAGCGAGCATACTTCAGCCTCGCTGGGATCGAATCCCAACCTCTCGCCCAAGCCGCGAACCACCGCCTGCAGAACCTCGCGATAGCTGAGATACTTCTGCTGTTCGGCTTCGAGTTCCAACTCAGAATACATTTTCAACAACGTGACATCATTGACTCGCTTGTTATGCGCCGCCAGAATGGGGCGCAGCGCCGCGAAGATGCCGGCTTCCCAATCGATCATGGTGCCGTAGCAGTCGAAGCTCAGTACCGAGAACTGGGAGAGGTCAAGCATGGCTTGGTACCGCAAAGCAACAGAATACCCGAAGCAGCCTTCGTGGTATTTCAAGCCTGCGCCGGCAGATCAGTCTTTTCAGCAAGCTAATTCTTTTCAGCGCGAATGGTGCTCGCCAGCGGCGGGGTTGTGGGTTGTTCTGGCTCCATCCCCGGCAACGTGCTTGCGCTTGCAGTATCGTCTGCTTCCTCGGGCGAGGGTGCGGGCGGGCGTGGCTTCTTGTCCAGAAATTTCGCGGTGTTCAGTAGCGGGCGTCCGAGGGAAGCGTTATACCCCGTCCAGGCGCCTTCGGCCCCAGCTTCACGTTCGAAGTGCGCGCGCATGCTCTCCATTTTGGAATCAAGATCGTCAAGGTAGTGCAGCACCAGCGCCTCCGGGAACATGGGCAGTTTGGGCGAGCCAAACTCGTATTGCCCGTGATGGCTGATGATCAGGTGTTCCACCAAGGTCTTGAGTTCATCGGGAAAGTCCGGCACCAGGGCGAGTTTGGCCTGCAGCATTTCCAGTTCGATGATCATGTGCCCGAGCAATTGTCCGCGCGTGGTATAGGAAAACGAGCGGTTATACGTGAGTTCGTGAATCTTGCCGATATCGTGCAGAAACGCGCCCGTCAGCAGCAGGTCGCGATTGATCTGCGGATAGTTCCGGCAGACCAGATCGCAGGAGCGGCAGAGCGAGACCACGTGGTCGAGCAGTCCGCCAATGTAGGCGTGGTGTAAGGTCTTGGCAGCAGGAGCATTGCGATAGGCCTCAGCGATCGCCGGGTCGGCCATGAACGCTTCCACCAGGGCTTTGAGATGCGGATTCTGGAAAGTTTCCACAAAACCCGCCAGCGTGCGCCATAACTCACCGATGTCTTTGGTGGTTTTGGGCAGGTAGTCCGCAAAATCGATTTCCGCGTCTCCCAGTTTGCGGATCTTGTGAATCGTGATCTGGAATCGGTTCTTATATTTGTTCAGCAGGCCCTTGATTTTGACGAAATCATCCGCCTCAAAGGCATTGAGGCAATCCTCCACGTTGTCCCACATCTTGGCTTCGATCAGACCGCTGCGATCGCCCAGCGTCAGCGCCAGGTAGGGCTCCCCGGTTTTCTTCGGCTTTACTTGCTTGGAGGCAACCACAAAGCTGGAGGTAATGACTTTGTTTTCGTGCTGGCTGCAATCCGATAGGAAGAATTCCTTCATGATGCTTGTCTGATCCACTCCGGGGGAGGAAATCGGCACACGCTCCCGGTCGCAGCTTAAACTAAAATATGCCGAACTTCTTCTTCTTTTTCAGCGGCTTGGCATTCGGATCCTTGCTGGCTGTTTCCACCGGTTTGGTCTCGTTGGGGCTGGCCGCCGTATCCACGTACCCAGGCTTGACGTCAATAAACGCCTCTTCCCGCAGCTTGGTCAAATACTCCCGCAACGCCGGCTGCAGCTTCTGCATGTAGACGGCATCCTGAATGTGGGGCTCAATCTGGCTGAGCGGTGGCACTCCCGCATCGTGGTGTTCCACAACCTTCAGGATCACGTAACCTTGCCGGGTTCGTATCACATTCGACACCTCGCCCGGTTTCATGGCAAATGTGACGTCTTCAATTTCCTTGGCCATCGTCCCACGCTTGAAGTAGCCGAGGTCCCCGCCCTGGGCAGCCGATGATCCATCAGAATTCTTCTTCGCGACGTCCTCAAACTTGGCGCCTTTCTTAATCTGATCCAGCAGGTCGTCGGCCTTGGTCTTTGCGGCCTGGAGTTGTTGCTCGTCGGTGGAGTCTTTTGCCTTTTTCTCCGTCGAAACCAGGATCTCACTCAGCTTGATCTGTTCCGGCTGGTTGAGCTCACTCTGGTGGGTGTCGTAGAACTTCTGCTCTTCTCCCTTGTCGATGACGAGCTTCTGTCCGACTTCCCTCCCGATCACTTGTTGGGTGATGATCTGGTTGCGCGCGTTCTGTTTGAAATCCTCGAATGAAATACCCTGTGCTTGCGCAGCTTTTTCCAGATCCTCCATGCTGTCCAGGTTCATCTCCTTGCGCATCTGGTCCAGCTTCTTGATCAGCTCGGTGTCCGCGGTAATGCCCAGGTCCTTGCCTTTCTCCAGCAATAACTGCTGGTCGATCAAGTCGCGCAAAACGTCTTTTTCGCGCTCGGCGACGAGCTTCTCGAAATTGACCGGATCCTGCTGTTGGGCGTCCTTCCTTAGGTCTTCCCCGCTGCGCACGTACTCGCTGCGGGTAATAATCTGGTTATTGACCCGCGCGATGATCTCTTCGACCACCGTGTCCGCACCGAATGCAATCGGCAAGCCGGTTACCAGAATGAGCGTAAGCAGAAGAAACCGTGTTCGCATAAGAGTTCCGGCCGTGCAGCAGATGAAGTCGGTCGCATCCGCCGAGTAACGACCTCTTGAAATTGTACCTCCGCTAGTCTGCTGCTGCCACTGCATCCCCTGTTATGATGATCGGTTTTCGCGATGATGGGTCGCGAATTCAGGCATACAGGGGAAAATTGTGAAGATCGCTGCCGGTTTTGCGCTCGCCATACTAGTCTTGGGGAGTCCGAGCATTCCTGCTAAGGCACAAGCAAGCAAGGCGCCCACGAAGAAGCAGGGCGCTGCCTTGCCGGATCAGACCGAGCTGGAGAAGATGGCCGCACGCTTTGCGCCCACTCCGTTGCGTGTGGACACCTCAGGCCTTTCCTCCGGAGACCGTCAGGCCCTGGTCAAGCTGATTCAGGCTGCCCGCGTCTTGAACGACATATTCCTCAAGCAGTTGTGGGACGGTAATACAGTTCTCTACGCCCGCCTGCAAAAAGACACCTCGCTTCTGGGCAAAGCCCGCCTCCACTATTTCTGGATCAATAAGGGCCCATGGTCAGACATCGACCAGTTCCAATCGTTCCTGCCGGACGTTCCGGCGCGCGAGCCCCTGGGGGCGAACTTTTATCCGGAAAGCATGTCGAAAGATGCTTTCGAGCACTGGGTGGCACAGCTCTCGCCCAAAGAGCAGGAAGATGCCAAGAGTTTCTTCACCATTATTCGCTGGAGGGAAAACACCCAATCGCCGACCAACAATCTCTTGGCCATCCCCTACAGCCGAGCCTACGCCGATGACCTCAACCGTGCCGCTGGTCTGCTGCATGAGGCCGCTGCGCTCACCGACAACGAATCTCTGAAGAAGTTTCTGGATTTGAGGGCCGACGCTTTCCTCTCCAATGACTATTACGCCAGCGACATGGCTTGGATGGATTTGGATGCGCCCCTCGACATCACCATCGGACCTTACGAAACCTACGCCGACGAACTCTTGGGCTACAAAGCAGCGTTCGAGGCATACGTCAACGTGCGCGACGACCAGGAAACCGCTAAGCTCTCCTCGTTCGCGTCACACTTGCAGGACATCGAAGACAGCCTGCCACTGGACCCGCAATACCGGAATCCCAAGCTGGGCGCCGCTGCACCCATTCGCGTGGTGGATGAAATCCTAAGCGCCGGCGATGGCGCTCACGGCGTGCAGACCGCCGCCTACAACCTGCCCAACGACGACCGTGTGGTGCAGCAAAAGGGCAGCAAGCGCGTGATGCTGAAAAATGTGCAGGAGGCAAAATTCCGTAGCGTGCTGCTCCCCATCGCCCGCCGAACATTAACTCACGACGCCATGGTCGATGTCACTTTCGAGCCGTTTTTCACCCACATTCTTGCCCATGAACTGATGCACGGACTGGGCCCGCACCAGATCAAGGTCGGCGATCGCGACACCACTCCCCGCGAAGAACTGAAGGATCTGTACGGGGCGATCGAAGAATGCAAAGCCGACGTCACCGGCTTATTTGCGCTGCAATACATGATGGACCACGCCAAAGAGATGGGACTGGGTAAGATCCTGCCCTCCGACGAGGCTGCCCAGCGTCAGCTCTACACTACCTATTTAGCGTCTTCCTTCCGCACTCTGCGTTTCGGACTGAACGACGCTCACGGCAAGGGCATGGCGATCCAGTTCAACTCCTACACCGACAAAGGCGCGTTCATCCAGCACGCCGACGGAACTTTTTCAGTGGACATGGCAAAGATGAAGACCGCCGTCGCCGAACTCGATCATGATCTCCTCACCATCGAGGCCCAGGGCGACTACGCGGGCGCGAAGAAACTGCTGGACGATATGGGCGTGGTTCGGCCGCCGCTGCAAAAAGCTTTGGATGGTCTTCAGGGGATTCCGACGGATATTGAGCCTATCTTCGTGACGGCCGAAGAATTGGCTCCCACCAAACCCGTTCCTCCCCAGCCCATCAAGAGTCGCAGCCACCGCGGACGCCGCAATTCACAATGAAGCCGGCCGGACCGTAATTTCGCAGTCTGGCACTGCAGTGCGGGAAACTGGATCCGTTACTGGACGTCGGCTACTTTGCCGTTAATGAATGTCACCTTCATGTCTTTGTAAATGTAAAGTTGCTTGGGGCCAAGATTGACGACCTTGTCGGGCTTGCCCAGAGCTGCTTGCACCTGGTCGGTTGTCATTCCCTTCTCAATGGTCTGGGGTTCGGCTTGTTGTTGGTCCTGTGCCCCGCCTTGCGGAGCCTGGCCTCCTCCTTGTTGTCCCTGGCCTCCGCCTTGCTGAGCCTGATCCCCGCCTTGTTGTCCTCCGCCTTGATCCTGCTGCGTGTCTTCGCTAATGGAGAGCAACTGCCCAATGGTGTCTTCCACCTCGCCGGCACCCGCTTTTGCTAAAGAACCCTTGGGAAACTGAAAGACCACTAGCGCCTTGTTGTACGTCGGCGGATCGGTCTTGTTACAAGTGTCACAAGCCACGATGCCCATCGTCACTGTGTCTTTTGCAACGTTGACTTCAATCTTGGTGGGATACACTTTGTCGTCTTTTTGGAACAGATGCGTTGTCTGTCCCTGTGACTGGGTCTGGGAAAAATGTCCGAGAAGCGACTTCCTGCCGAGCACCGCCAGAGCGTTGGGAGGATGTACCGTTCCCCCCTCGTACCTGGTGGTTAGGACCGTCGCGTCCGAATACGGAACTGCCAGGATTCCGCCCTTTTGTATGGCCAACAGTGTGCCCGCGTCAATAACAGAATATCCTCCGGTGTCGGATCCCATTTTCACCAGCTTGTATTGCGCCGCCAGTTGCTCCTGCAGAGTGGGCGCCTGCGCCGTCAAACGGGGGATCGACAACGTCAGGACGAGCGCTGTTCCTGCGACAACCGTCTTCCATCCTTGCCACATCGTGAAAACCTCCAGCTTACGCGCGTTTCGCAATTCCAGATGTACCGCCAAGGTCGGCCAGAAACCGAGCCTCCGTTAGCAGCGGAGGCTCCAATCCTGCCTGCTTATTGCGGACCACCACCCGAGCCGGCTTCCTGCTTGACTTCCGTCTCGGCTTGGTCAGCGGCAGATTGCTGGTCCTGCAGACTCTTTTCCGCTGTCTTGTCCGGTTCCGGCGGAGGAACGTCTCCCGCCACCGTCCCGGTGTCCGGAGCCTTCGGTAGGCCGCCTGTACCCTGCTTCTTGGCCAGCTCTCCCATGCCGTCCTTGAGTTGCTCCCGGAAGTGGTTGTACATCTCCTGCAAATCGTCTACCGTGACTGGCCCTTCTTTGCCAATGGCGCAGTCCGACTTGTTGCTAGCGGCAACTTTCACGTTCACGTTCTGGTCGCCATCCGGCGTGTCGGTGGTTCGCGTGACCACGTCTCCCTGGGACAGCGCACACTCCTGGCCATCGACCACCAAGCTGAGATCGGCATTGACCACGAATGTGCGGAAGTTAGCATCCAGCGCCGGCGGCGCTTCGTTGCTGTTGGCAGGTTGTCCGCCCGAGGAGGAACCACCGGCCTTCCCCGCCTCGGCCTGTTCTGCAGCAAGCAGCGTTTTCACTTCCTCCGCCAGGGCCTTCTTGACGTCAGGGCTGAGCTTGACCGCTTCCGCCGCTGCAGCAGGCACCATGGGATACAAGCTGGCCACTAACACGTCATCCGGGGTGATGGGTAATAGTGCTCCGCTGTCTTGTGCGGCTTGGGCTTGCGCTTCATAGGCTGCCTGTAGGCTGGCCGCCAGCACGAAATCAGTGATCCAGAAGGCCGCAGATGGATATACCGGATAGGGTGCGAAATAACCGCCGTAATAGCCATACCAGGGCGCTGCCCCCCAGCCCCAGCCGTAGGCGACCGGCGCTGGCCACGGGTTGTAGGCCCATCCGTAGTACGCGGGATGGTAATAGTACGGGGGATAGTAACCATAATAGGGATGCCCGCCGTAATAGTAGCCACGATAGACGCCGGTACGGTAGGCGCCATGGTTGTAGTAAGTGCGTGAGTAGTAGGAGTGGCCCCCACGTGTCACGTAGGCGCGCTGGACGTAGCCACCGCGTCTGCCATTGCTCACGACGCGCACGCCGTTACGGTTGCTCACCACCCGACGGTCTCCGTGGACGCCACGCTCAATGTGCATCCCGTTATGGTCGACCGAACGGATCTGACCATTGGGCCGGATGTGCGCCGTCCCACCGCCCTTCAGCGCGACTTGCTTCGTCCCCGCAGGACTATGCGGATCACCCATTTTCTGACTGGCTTGGCCTCTTCCTCCCGGTGCACCCCGCCCGGCGGTCGTTGTATGCCCGGCTTGTGTGCCACCACGCTGCCCCGTTGTCGCCGTACGCCCGGCCTGGGTCCCGCCGCGCTGGCCGGTTGTGGTCGCCGTATGTCCGGCCTGGGTCCCGCCACGCTGGCCGGTTGTGGTCGCTGTATGTCCGGCCTGGGTCCCGCCACGCTGGCCCGTTGTGGTCGCCGTATGTCCGGCCTGGATCCCGCCGCGCTGGCCGCCCGGCGCCGGTCCATGTTGTGCGCTGGGCGCTGCATGTTGGGCAGGCGCCGCATGGGCAGGTGCGGCTGGCCTACTCGGGGCGGACGGCTTGGACGGCTTCTGGCTCCAGGCAAATACCGGGACCATAATCACGATGGCAAGTACAAAGAACTTCCGCAGAGCAATTTGGCTAAGCACCTGAAACCTCATCACAACCTCCGACGATCATTGAATTCGTTCTCGCAAATTCACCCGCCGAACAGCGCCTGGGGAAAGTCATGCTGTTAAACTTCGTTTGCCGCAACGTTCCTTGGCCAAGACGGACACGACGATCGAACCTGGTTTTCTCGGAATTCGGTTGGAACACATGCATGGCGACTCATCAACACGGCTCACCGCCGCCGGCTGGAGAATTCTGGGGGCGGCAAGAACGTTACCAGAAGTTGGCCGGGTGCGCAATCATTCTCTCAACTCTTGCGCCCGCGGCAACCGCACTAGGATCTTCTAGTCGGAATCTGCTTTTGCCCCAACACTTCCAAATGTGCACCACTCGCGCGACCGTGAAACCGTCAGCATCCGCGTTGCTGAAATTACTCAAGCGCAGCAGAAACCCGCTGCGCCCAGAGCCATGTACAGAAGCCACCACGGCTGTTCCGCCGAGGCTAAACTCGGCGTCCCATGCTTGTCAACTCAAGCTTGAGCCGGATATGCAAGAATTAGTATGCTCTCGAGAATCGTGGACAATGGATAAATTGCGGGTGGGCATCCTGTTTGGCGGACGCAGCGGCGAGCACGAAGTCTCGCTGCTTTCAGCCGCCTCTGTCTTCAACGCTATCAATAAGAACAAGTATGAGGTTGTGCCCATCGGCATTACCAAGCAGGGACACTGGGTCACGGCGGCCGATGCCGAACGCCTTTTAAAAGGTAAACCTGCGGACCACGAGCCGCGTCATCTTCGCGCCGGCGACCCTGATGCGACTTCCGCTGCCGCAGTCCTGGCCAATGGGCAATCGGTTGTGGTGCCGCCCGAGCCGCAACAACCGGGCAGCTCCCTGACAGCTTTTCAGACCGATGCCTCTACCCACGCTCTGGTTCGCCGCGCCACCGACCGCGCCATCAACGTCGATATCATTTTTCCAGTCCTGCATGGCACCTTCGGCGAAGACGGCACCATTCAGGGCCTGCTCGAACTAGCAGATCTTCCCTACGTCGGCGCCGGAGTCTTAGGCTCCGCCGCCGGCATGGATAAAGACATCATGAAAGCCCTGTTCCGTGCCGCCGGTCTGCCCATCGTGAAACATGTAACCGTTTTGCGTGGCGATTGGGAAACAGAACCGAAGAAGGTTCAGAAACTAATTGAGAGCAAGCTGAGGTATCCCGTGTTCGTGAAGCCGGCGAACTTGGGATCGTCCGTGGGAATTTCCAAAGCCCATGATCGTAAGGAACTCGGCCCCGCCATCGATGAGGCCGCCAAGTTCGACCGCAAGATTGTCATCGAGCAGGGCGTGGGCGGCAAGGTGAAGGCTCGCGAGATCGAATGCTCCGTCCTTGGTAACGACAAGCCGGAAGCCTCCCTGCCCGGAGAAATCGTTCCCGGCCAGGAATTCTACGACTACAACGCCAAGTATCTCGACGAAGGCTCACAACTCATCATCCCTGCCAAACTGTCGAATACCGAGACAAAAAAAGTCCAGCAACTGGCGATTGCCGCTTTCAAAGCTGTGGATTGCTCCGGCCTGGCTCGCGTCGATTTTCTGATGGAACCCAAAACTCGCAAAATCTACTTGAACGAGATCAACACCATGCCCGGCTTCACCTCCATCAGCATGTATCCCAAGCTGTGGGCCGCGACCGGCGTGACCTATCCCGAACTCATCGAACGCCTGATTGAGTTGGGGCTGGAACGCCATCAAGAGAAGAAGAAGAACCAATACAGCCGTTGAGCGCCGGGTTTCTTCATCACCATCGCGCCCGACGGGGAAGAAGAGGTGACCTACACGGTGTAGTATTCGTGGTAAGGAATTGCCGTGATGGGCGAGGACGTGGAAGGGCGCCGCAAGTACATCGAAGACAATTCGCTGGATGTGAAGAATTTGGATATCTAACCGCTTCGCCGCTGATTTACGCGGATGAACGCGGATGCTTGTGGGGCGACCTGGCGGTCACCTTTTTCTGTTACGAGCAATAGGCACGGGGGCGGCTGCGCGGTTTCCTACCCAGCCACCATCCCGACGCCCGCAGCGCCTGCGGCCCGCCGAAGATCGCCGTCGGTTGTTGCCAAAGGCAGATTGAGGCTCATCGCGAGCGCCAAGTATGCCGTCGAGTTGGTCAGACTGTGCTTCTGGGCGAGGGCGGGCAGTTCGAGAAGTTCGCTTGGAGCCTGCTCGGCAGCGTCAATGGGAAGGGCCTTGAGCCGCGTCAGAAAACCGCCGATTTGATCGAACGTGATCCGCTTCCGCCGATAGGCCATGAGCAGTCCGTTACCCACTTCATAAAACCACAACATTCGGAACCACTGCGCGTTTGGTGGAAAGACTTGCGAGGATGCTGAGGCCATACTGCCGGTCAGCGCCTGCTTATGCTATCATCTAACTAACCGGTTAATTAATATGCCGACCACCAAACCCCGCCTTGGCTCCCGCGGCCGCCCCGAGCAAAGCCGGGCTGCCATCCTGCAAGCAGCGGTGCGAGAGTTCTCCCGCGAAGGCGTCGCCGGCGCCCGTATCGACGCCATCGCCCGTTCTGCCCGCGTCAACAAGGCCCTGCTCTACTACTATTTCAAAGACAAAGAAGCTCTTTATTCCTCTGTCCTCGATCAAGTCTTCGGAGGGCTGACCGCTGCCGTCAACACGGCTTTCGCCTTGAACGTTCCTCCCCGCGACAAAGTTCTCGCCTACGTCCGCGCCCACTTCGACTACGTTGCCGACCATCCCCTGTATCCGCGGATTGTGCAGGGAGAAATGATGAGCGCCGGGCGCAACGGCTCCAGCCAGCTCGACCGCATCGTCAGACAATATTTTCGTCCTCTGGCCGGTCAACTCTCGCAGGTGCTCACCGAAGGCATGGCCGCCGGCGACTTCCGCTCGGTCGATCCCATGCAGGTCGTTCCCTCGATGATTTCCGTGATCGTTTTCTATTTCATTAACGCCCCGGCCATGCGTTCCATGACCGGGATTGACCCTCTGAAGCCGAAGCAAGTAGCCGCCCGCCGTGCCGCGGTGCTGGATTTTATCTCCGCGGCTCTGTTGCGGCAGTCTCCTGCGCAGCGCAAGGAAGCACACAGATGAACTCATCCACCAAAACGGTCGCCACAGGTTCGCAGTTTGCCGGTGGTGCGCCGTTGTTCGCCGAAAACGCAGCGACTCGCGACACGTCCGCTTCTAGGCTTGCCTTGCTGGGAGTTGCAGTCGTGACAAATTCAGGAGTTTCGTTATGAGTGTTCGCAATAAATTTCTTATCGTTCTCGGCGTGATCTTCAGCGCCGCTCTGGCGTACTACTTCATCTCCACGCCCTCCAACAAGGATTTGATCCTCATCGGCACCGTGGATTCGAACCAGGTGATCGTGAGTCCGCAGGTTGGCGGCCGCCTTGCCCAGCTTTTGGTGGACGAAGGCACTCCGGTCAAGCAGGGAGATCTCATCGCCGTTCTGGATCCTTCCGAACTCGAAGCTGAAGCCAGCGCCGCAGCCGCCACCATCGACAGCATGAAGTCCAAGGTGGCTGAAACCCACTCCACTCTGGAAGCTACCCAGGGCTCGACCTCGAGTGGAGTAACCAATGCCCAAGCCCGCTTGCAATCCGCGCGCGCCCAGTTGCTGCAGGCGGAGGCCACGCTGGAGCGCACTCAAAGCGACAGCCGGCGCACCATCGAACTGGCCGCTCAGGGGGTTGATTCCGATCAGGATCGTGTACAGGCGGAAACCAACCTGGCTGCACAAAAAGCCGTGGTGCAGTCGTTGAAAGACCAGGTCGGTGCTGCCGAGGCCGATCTGAACACCGCCATCGCCAACACCCATCAGGCTCATGCTGCGCAGAGCACGGTTGAATCCACCCGCGCCCAGTTGGCCAATGCCGAAGACATGCTCAAGCAGGCCGAGGTTCGACTCGGCTACACCAAGATCTATGCGCCTATCACAGGCACGGTTTCAGTGCGCGCGGCCCGCGAGGGAGAGGTGCTGAACATTGGCCAGCCGATTGTCACCATCGTCGACCTCAGCGACACCTGGGTGCGAGCCGCCATTCCCGAGACCGACGCCGACCACATTGGCCTCGCAGACACGCTGCGCCTTCGACTGCCCGGCGGCACAGTCACTTCAGGAAAAGTATTCTTCAAGTCCGCGGAAGCCGACTTCGCCACCCAGCGTGACGTCGGTCGCCGCAAGCGCGATATTCGCACCATTGTGCTCAAAGTGCGCCTCGACAATCCCAAAGGCGCCTATGTCCCCGGCATGACCGCAGAAGTGCTGGTCTCTCCGCAACAGCTCAAGGGCATTGCCGAGACGGACGCCTCGGCGGAGCGGCATCCATGATCTCCGATCTCAACCACGGGAACGAATCGACTGGCGGACCCTCGAATGGGAACAGCTCCGCGCCCGCCGTGAATGCCATTGAAGTCGACCACATCGTCAAGAAATACGGCGATTTCACTGCTGTGGACGACGTTACCTTCAGCGTGAAGGAGGGAGAGATTTTCGGCCTGCTCGGTCCGAACGGCGCCGGCAAGTCCACCCTCATCCGCATGATGACCACGCTGATCCCGATCACCTCCGGGCACGCGCGCATTCTCGGTCACGACGCGCAGAAAGAGCCGGACGCGGTCCGCCGCCTGATGGGCGTAATTCCCCAGGCGCTGACCAGCGATCTCGACCTCACCATCGAAGAGAACCTGAACATTTACGCCAAACTCTACGATGTTCCCGCAAAGAAGAGAAAAGCTGCGATCGACGAGCTTCTGCAACTGGTTGATCTCACCAAGTGGCGCTCCGCTCAGACGAAGACTCTGTCGGGTGGCATGCGGCGGCGCCTGGAAATTGCCCGCGGTCTGGTTCACAGCCCGCGAATCTTTTTTCTCGACGAGCCCACTACTGGACTGGACCCTGTCTCGCGCGTGGCGGTCTGGGAAATGCTGACCAACATCAAGAGCCAGCGCCAGCTCACCATCCTGATCACCACTCACTACATGGACGAAGCTGACCGTCTCTGTGATCGCATCGCCATCGTCGATCACGGCAAGCTGGTTGCCCTCGATACTCCTCCTGCCCTGAAAGCCAGCGTGCCCGGATCGAACGTGATCGAGGCCCAGTTCGACAACGCACCCGCCGACTGGGAAGAGCGTCTGCACAAATTGAGCGACGTGACTTCCGTCCAACACGAAGGCGCGGGCATGTATCGAATCCTTACGGGAAACGGCTCACAAACCACCACCGAACTGGTGGAATCGGCGGTCAAGGCGGGAGTGGGGGTCAGATCCCTTTCCGTGCAAAACACCACACTGGACGACGTGTTCGTCCACTACACCGGGCGGCAGTTGCGCGACGAACTGGTGAAGGCCTTCGCCTTCGTGATGCCGGCCAGACCAGGATTGCAGCCATGAACCGGATGTTGGCGATTGTCGAACGCGAAATGCGAAAGTTTTTCCGCTCCCCGGCGCTGATGATGGCGTCCATGATTTTCCCCCTGGTGCAGCTCATCGTGCTGGGAAACGCATTCGGGGGCAAGATTCGTGACGCCCATTTGGGCTTGGTCGATCAGGACGGTGGCACCCAGGCGCTCAAGATTCGAGAAGCGTTCGACTCCGTGCGCTCCAACATGCGCACCTTCGAGCCTGTCTACTATCGCGATCCGAAGTCTGCGATGGATGACGTGCGCAACGGCAAGATCCAGGGGGCGGTCATCATTCCTCCCCAATATTCGCGCCGCGTCTATGAGCAGGACCAGCCGCGCATCGCGCTCATCGTAGACAACACCGACAACTTTATGAGCTCCGCGCTGGAGGACGAACTTGCGTCCATCACCGGCGCCCTGAACCAGCCCACAGTGACTCCTCGTATCTTGCAGCAAACGGTGCTGCAAATCGTGGAGTTGTATCCCTACGTCGAATACATGAAGTATCTTCTGCCCGGTTCCATCGCGCTCGCCATGTTTGTTTCCGTAATGATCGGCGGCGGCATGCTCTATATCGACGACAAAGCCCGCGGAGTGCACGAAGGCT
>JBKQLO010000177.1:0-69482 GCA_052147055.1 Terriglobales bacterium | reverse complement strand
AGGGAAACAGCGCCGGGACTATTGACGATTTTGGGAAAACGGGTCGATAATCTCGTCAAAGGAGATCGCCATGCCCAGGTTCTCTGTCCTCATTCTCGTCGTCCTCCTGCCCGTAACTTCCTTGACTCTGGCCTGCGGAAGCAGCAGCACCAGCAATCGCCAGCTTCAATCCATCACCATTAATGAGGTTGTGAATGGCCAGCAGGTTCAATTCATCGCGACCGGCACTTTTTCCGCCCCGCCTACCACAGTCAGCCCACTCCCGGTCAGTTGGTCCTTGGACTTGCCGCCGCGACAGTACACCTTGACGACCCAGCCTTATACGTTCCTCCAGTGTGAAAGTGCGGGACCTTATTTCCTTCCGATCGTTGCGGTTGCTCCCATCGACCCCAATGCCCCGACTAGCGGTTCCATGTATCCCGTAAGTAATATGATTATGCAGTCCGCGCAAATCACCTGCCCGTAAGGAAACGGTAGATCTCAGCTTGGCTATGATCCTTTTCCCAACAATCGTAGTTGGCTGGCTGTGAGTTTCTTTGCGATTTGGAAAAGCGCCCGCGAGTGCAGCGCTGGTCATCCAGTCACTTTACTTGACCGCGTTATCTGAACACCACGACCGCGACCGCGATACCCAGGATCAGCACCGCGACCACCAGCAGATTGACGTGGCTTGCCAGCCACGACTCTTTGGCCGGTGCCGGCTCCCGGAGAAAGGCCGGCACGAATTCCTCCGCCGTCGCCGCTCCCGCGTCGGCGGCTGGGTCGGGCGGCGCGTCCGGCTCCGGTTCGCCTGACTTGATCTCTTGTGGTTCGACGGAAGGTTCGTCGGATACTTCTATTGGTTGTTCGACTGCTGGTTCGATCTGGCTCTCGAATTGTAGCTGCTCCGGCTCAGGCTGCCGCTCTTCGATCATGCTGTTGTTGTGATTGCTATTGTCGTTGCTGCCGTCCGCGTCCTCGTGCCCAGCGTTTTTACTCTCGCAATCGAGGCAAATCGTTCTCCCCTCGGGAACCGGAAATCCGCAGGAAACGCATCTTGGCACCCGGAGCATGGCCTCGGGAACGGCAGCGGGCGCGGGCTGGGACACCGAAGCCAGACGCTGCTCCGACAGATCGAGGGCGGTCAATGTAAGTCCGGCGATGCGTTCGAGCGCGACCAGGTCGCGCTCCTCGAAAGCTCCCGGATGATCGGAAAATAATTCGAACAGGCCGCAAACCTCGCCATTACTCCGCAGCAGCGGCAAAACCACGATCGAGGCAATGCCCAGCGCGCGGCAAGCTTCGAGATTCACGCGCGGGTCGGTTTCGGCGTTGTCACAGCGCAGCAACTGGCGGCGCGAAACGCTTTCGCCGGTCAATCCGGTACGCACCTGGAGTCGCGCCCCGACCGGCGGCGCCGACGCCCCGGCGCTGGCGCGGCAGACCATCTCCTCACCCTGCGCCAGAGCCAGGGCCGTGCCGGTGGCGCCGGTGATGTACTGCGCTCGCTCCACCAGCAACTGAAGCGCGGAGTCGAGTTCCGGCTCTTGCAGTGCGCGGCCACCGTTGGACCTGGCGGCAACCGCATCGCCTGCGCCCGGATTTGCGGCCCGATTTACGCCCCGATTTGCGCCCAATGCCCCGTGGTCCGTCGCCGCGATCATGCCCTCGCCCTCGCTGTTCGCGGACGGCAATTGCTCGTCGGGTTGGAGGGATTCGTGCATGAAATTGCTGCCCGTTTCTGCGCTCCGGAAAAATGAACGACGACTCCGAACGGGCTGCACCGAGTCTCGCCTTGGAGACTCCGGCTGTCAAGGGCTGCGAGAGATTGCTAAGAAAGAATGCTGCGAGAGATTGCTGCGAGCGATTGCGCGGTTTGCGTGTGGAGAGCCGGGCGTCCTCGCCCGGCGGGACGAGAAGCCCGCGACTCCGTAGCGCAAAAACTCTCGAACTTACGCGTGAATTACGGCGCCTTGGCCTCTTTGTTCCGCAGCCATTCGATAAACATCTGTTCTTTTGGCTTGTCGTAGGCCATGAGCGCATGGCGAATGCTGCGTCCACTGACAAAGTGGCAAACTTCTTCCGCCAGGTTCTTGGCATGGTCGCCGGCGCGTTCCAGAGACTGCGTCATGAAGATGATTTGCAGGCTGGAGTGGTGGGCAATGTTCTCCGGATTTTCGATGTGGCGCAGAAAGATGATATTGCGCAACCGGTCCATCTCGGCGTCGGCGCGGAGCACTTGGATGGCTTTATTGACATCCTTCTCGGAAAACGACGTGCCGACATCGGCCAGCATTTTCTCCAGCACCGTCGCCATCTGGGTCAAGTCGCGGCAATCTTGCGAATCGAGGTGGCCGCTCGCCGCTTGCGCGCTGGTGGCAAAGCTCAGGAGCAGGTCGCCGATGCGCTCCACTCCGATCATGACTTTCATGCACGCCAGCAGTTGCCGGGCCGCAGCCTCGGGAGCGCCCGCGATGGCCGAAGTCACGCCCGTGTCCACTTCCACGTCGATGGCGTCGAGGTCTTTTTCGCACTGCCGGATCGCGTTCAGGCGCGACATCGACCCGGTGGCGATGCCTTCGGCCGCAATGGCCGCCGCTTCGCGCGCCAGTTCGCAGGCTTCCACCGTCCGCTGCATCAAGCCCGAGTACGAGGGCTCAGGCGAAGGCGTTTTCATGCTGGCTGTGCCCATGGGGAACCCCGCCTTCCTTCATTGGACGCTTTATCCGCATCGTGTGATACACAGTGCCAAAACTATCATAATTCCCGGCGAATCGGGGCAGGTTACATCCCGGTGAATTTCTGGTTTGCGCAGCATGAAAAAGTCGCATAATGGCGCAGTTCCTGGTGGCGAACGACTCGCCAAATAACGACTCGCCAAATAAGGATCGATTCTGGGGCCTTGCGTGCGATTGGGATGGCACGCCAACAATCCTTGGTACTCGTTTACGGCCTATCGCGGCATATTTTTGTTTTTATATTCCTTGACACGTATATACCTGTTGTAGTATACGATGGGCATGGGATCGGTATTCGAGATCATCGCCGAGCCGAACCGCCGCGCGATATTGGGCCTGCTCGCCTCGTCCCAACAGTCGGTGGGCGAGATCGAGCGTCAGCTGCGTATGACCCAGCCGACCGTGTCCAAGCACCTCCGCGTGCTGCGCGAGGCGGGTTTCGTGGAATCTATGGTGGACCGACAGCGCCGTCTCTACCAGCTGAAGCCGGAACGGTTTCAGGAGGTGGATGCCTGGCTGGCTCAGTTCCGCCGGTTCTGGTCGGCTCACGTGGATGCTCTCGAACGCCACCTTGATCGCATGAATCACGACCGCATGGAGCAACGTCCGCACGGATCAGCAACACCAACGAAAGAGAAGACAAGGAGAAGATAGATGACCGATCGCGAGCAGTACGCACCGGGTCCGGCCAGCGGAGCGCAGGTACGAAAGGAGGGAGAGAAGTGGACGCTCATTCTCGTCCGAGAACTGCGCCACTCGCCGGAAAAAGTCTGGGAGGCGCTAACCGACCCGGCGCATCTGCGGGAGTGGGCGCCCTTCGATGCTGATGGGAATCTGGGTGCGGTTGGAAACACAGTGAAGCTCATCACGGTGGGAGCGCCGACGCCGCGCGTCACCGAAACCACCGTGACGCGAGCCGACGCTCCCGAGTTGCTGGAGTACAAATGGGGTGGTTTCGATATGCGGTGGGAACTCGAAGCCTTCGGTGGCGGTACGCGCCTGACGCTGTGGACCAACATCGGTCACCGCTTCATCTCCATGGGCGCTGCCGGGTGGCACATTTGTTTCGATGTTCTCGATCGGCTCCTGAGCGGAACTCCTATCGGCCGCATGGTTGGCTCCGACGCCATTAAATTCGGGGGCTGGCAGCGGCTGAACGTGGAGTACGCCAAGCAGTTCGGGATCGAAGCGCCAGACTGGCCGCCTCAGGCGGCACAAAAGAAATAAATCAACGAGGAGTATCAATCCATGAACAGAGTGAATCCCAAGGTGGATGGACTTTTACGAAAAGCCACAAAGTGGCAGGAAGAATTTGAAACATTGAGACAGATTGTTCTGGCTGCTCCGCTGGCCGAGGAGCTGAAGTGGGGCCAGGCCTGTTACACGTCTGAAGGAAGAAACGTAGTTTTAATCCACGGATTCAAAGAATACTGTGCGCTTCTATTCTTCAAAGGCGCCTTGCTGAAAGATCCCAAGCATATCCTTATCCAGCAAACTAAGAATGTGCAGTCGGCGCGCCAGATTCGCTTCGCCAATGTTCGAGAAATCGCTGAGATGAAACCCATCTTGAAGGCCTATATCCAGGAAGCCATTGCGGTGGAGAAGTCCGGTTTGAAGGTGAAGCTCAAGAAAACTTCTGACTTCAAGGTTCCGGAAGAGTTTAAGAATAAATTGGATGAAAACCCGTCGTTGAAAAAAGCTTTTGCTGCGCTAACCCCGGGACGGCAAAGAGGATACATTTTTTATTTTTCTGCCGCCAAACAATCCAAAACGCGGGAGGCGAGGATTGAAAAATTTATGCTGCAAATTCTCAAGGGCAAGGGATTGGATGATTAGCGGGCCAGCCATCAAAGAACTCGGCGCGCCCTCTTGCGTGATCCCCGCTTCGACACTGTTTTCGTGTACCACAACGGCGCGGAATCTTACTATGCCGCCAGAGCATTCCGTGGCTGGCTAAGGGTCTAAGAGGTAGGGGGAGGAAAGATTGAATATGAAGGATGCCACCAAACGTTCGATTTTTCGCTGGATTCACATCGTCTGTGGCATCCCGATACTCGGCTATATTTACGATTCGCCTTCCGATACCCACAACTACGCGGCCAGTGTCAGGTATGTCTTTCTTCCTGTATTGCTCCTTTCGGGGCTTTGGATGTGGAAAGGCCACGTCGTTCGACGGCTGATTTCGAAGAGACCGGTCTAACAAGCTTTAGAGGAACTGACGGACGCTTACCGGCCCATCTGTTAGCCGGATCGCAATGCGGAATCGAGAGCCGGGGACCTCTTAGCTCACGGTCCTATGACACTCAATGACCATGAACTCAGTCCAGGTGTTTCTGTCGTCGGATTTTTCCCCAAGCCATGTAAAGTGCATGCGAGAGATGTTTGTATACGTCGCCCGCGTGTATATCCAAGCCGCTGCGGGATCTTTGAAGATATAGCTGACCGAGTGGTCATCGAAGTGCGCGCCTCCGAACTCTGGCGACGCAAGATCAATCCACGTCCCATCCAAAGCATTTAGCCATTTGATATTCCAGAGTTGCCTGGCAGAGTCATAGACACGGAAATTCATGCCGAGAACGATCACCTCTCCGGACGAGTTCGTCATGCGGTATTCGTCTGCAATGGCATAACCGTCGAGGATAGAGCGGCCCTCCCAAGTCCCCTCGAACTCTTGCCATCCTCCGCTGCCCGACTGAAATTTCGCATGGAACCGCCATTTGCCAATGAGGAAAGCAAAACGGGAGAGCGCGGCGGGTGCCTTGGGGTTGAGTTTACCGCTGCTGTGATCGATCTTCTCCATAAAGTGACTCTCCATGGGTAGGCAGATGGGAAGCTCCCCGCTGAGTCATGGCACAGAATGCCGCCACCAGACCCAGCTGCGCTCAAAGAGGAATCGATTTCATGTCGGCATTCTACCCCGCGGAGGCCCCTGTGCTAACGTGGCTATCGGTACGCCAACGAGAATAGGATTTGAGGATAGGTCTATGTTACGCAACCTAGGCCTCGCAATTGCGTATTTCATTGCCGTCGTTTACATCTTGTCGATTCTGCTGCCTTCTGTTTACTGTTTCCGGCATGGGTGCAAGGGGCCGGGTGAGTTGGATGCTTTTATGCCCGCCTTCTTGCTCATTCCGTTTGGCGGAATGGCCACGGCTTTCTCCTTGCGCAATGCCATACAACACATCAGAGAAAAACAATCATGGTCTTGGGCTTTCTGGCCTCTGGCGATGGTTTTCGCGATTGTTCTCCTGTGTACAATTGCCTTTATCGCCTGGGTAATTTACCAGACTGCGTCTCATCGGTAAGGACAGGTTGCCGACAGTGTCCCGAGCCGCTATCGAAGCAGGAGGAGCGCCTCTATCATCCCGCGGTCTGAGCACAACTATCGATGAGATAACCGTAACTGGCTGAACCTGTCACGCTACCAATCGAGTGTCTTTGTCCCAGCCTCCGAGCTTGAGTGCGACCGTCATACACGCATTGCGGAGTTTGTCGGCGAGAGCGGTATCGGCAATCGAGCGGGCGAGAACCATGCCTCCCACGCATAAAGCGGCGATGGCGCGGGCCCAGGCGTGACGTGGCCGGTCTTTGTCCGACAAGCTGCGTTCCAGAACATCGACCATGGCCCGGAACACGTTCTCAAAGGCTCGCTTGGCGCTCTTGCCACAGCGCGCGATGTCGCCTGGCAACGCCACCATGGGACAGGAGTTCTCGACGTCTTCGAAATGCTGGCGGGATAGATAAGCACGAACCACCTGCGGGCCCACGTCAGCCGATGACAGGTCCACATGCACTCCCTCCCAGCAACTCTTCCATTCCGGGTCGGTAAGAAAGCAGCCCAGCACCTCCGCATACAGATCGCTTTTGCTCTTGAAATAGCTATAGAATCCGCGGTGTGTGAGGCCAGCCCGGCCATGATCTGGTTGACAGAGACATTCTCGAAGCCGCGCCGATTGAAGAGCCGACGCGCGCTGTTGACAATTTTCTTTCTTACGTTCGGCGGTGACCAGGGGCATAAGGCATGATGTTCCTCTTCTTATCAATGTGTGAGGTACAGTATGCCTCGAGCCGTCCCGATCTACCTGGTAAAATATTATTTTGAACATATTTTGGCGCCATGCTTCTATGAGGCCGCCGGGGCAACCCGGATGATCGCAGAATGCAGGAGGGAATCGTGAGCGACAGAAAGAAGATGGAGGCGCTGGCCGACGCGCCTACTCGACGACAGGTGATCACCGGCGGCGCTGTCGCCTTGGCGGGCCTGGCCCTGGGTCCAGTCCGGGTGGGGGCGCAGCAAACGATGACGGAAACGCCGAGCACGGGTGCGAACAAGACGCGGACTTCTCTTCACCAGGAAGTCGATTTCAAAGCAACACCTCACCGGATTTACGAGATTCTTCTGGATTCCAAGCTGTTCAGCGCGTTCTCCGGTGAGCCGGCGACTATCAGCCCAGAAGCCGGCGGCGCTTTTGCGTTGTTTAAAGGAATAATCGTGGGACGAAACATCGAACTCGTCCCCGACCAACGAATCGTGCAGGCGTGGCGGCCTGCTTACTGGGAGCCAGGGGTATATTCGCTGGTCAAGTTTGAACTCAAGCCGCAGGAATCGCAGACCCGTGTGATTCTGGATCACACCGGCTTTCCGGAAGGCCATTTCGCATCCCTAAGCTCGGGATGGAAAGAGCACTATTGGGAGCGCCTGACGAAATACATGGCCAAGGCCTAGCGAATCCACGCCGGGTCGAGTTACCAGCGTTCGTCCGGGTTCCGTCGCGTCAGGACGGACGTATTCCCGGAGTGCGGGAATCGGTCAAGCTGGCACGGATCACGTCCAGCAATTCCGCATTGTCGACCGGCTTCTGAAAGAAGGCGGCGGCGCCGCCCTTCAAAGCGCGCTCTTCGTTGTTTTGAGGGTCCCGCGCCGTCAATACCACCACCGGAACGCCAGCCAAGCTATCAATGTTTTGCAGGCGTTCCAGCACCACGAAGCCGTCACCGGCTGGCAGACCCAGATCAAGCAGGATGAGGTCGGGGTGTTCTTTCTGAGCCACAGCGATGGCGCTGTAGCCATCGGGTGCATGGACCGTGTCATAGTTGTTGGCTCGCAGGCGCAGCCGCAGGGCGCGCCGCAGATCGGGGTCATCGTCAACAATCAGGATTTTTGGTTTGGACATTAGGAACTCTCCTTTGGAATGGATTGAACTTGCCGAATGGAATTTGAGGCCGCCTGGCCATTGCCGGGGCTGGCGGGCTGCCCGGTCATGCTGCACATGATCATTTCGGTGACGCGGTTGGCGACAGCCTGGACCTGCTCATCCAGTGAGGTGTCCGCTGGCGGTAGGGCGAAATCAACGGGCACGGCGGAAATTACCAGCGTGGCACAGGCCTTCAATTCCTGGTTGCGCTCGAGCTGTCCGCGAATGCGCGCCATCATGATGCCAGCGTGCTGCAGGTCGGTGGAGGCGATGACGAAAAAAGTTTGGGCAGCGGCGGAGCCGCCGATCGGGGGCAGGACCAGGTCCTTGTCAAGATAGACACAGCGACGCAGGGTTTCGAGTGCCTGCTGCCAGACTTCCCGCCAATTGCCGCGTGCGGTTTTGGACGGCGGGGTTAGTTCCACTTTTACCAGTACGATGTTGTCCCGTAGCCGCTGCTCATGCACGATGGCCGGAGACAGAAGTTTCGCCAGCGAGTACACCGGCAGAGTAAAGGTGAAAGTGCTGCCCTGGCCGGGATCGCTGGCCAGCCAGATTTTTCCGCCATGCAGTCTTACCAGCTCCTTACAGATAAAGAGGCCAAGTCCAAGGCCGGAGCGGTTGTTATCGACTGAGTTGGGGTCCTGGTAGAGTCGTTCGAAGATCAGTGCCTTGGCGTCCGGACTGATGCCGCGGCCAGTATCGCTGACGGAGACATAAACGGCGTCCTCATCGGCTTCCACGATGCAAGCCCTCACGATCACCGAACCCTCGAGCGGCGTGAACTTGATGGCGTTGTCGATGAGGTTGATGAGCACTTCCAGAATGCGGTCGGGATCGGCGTACACCAGCGGGATGCGGTTGTCGAGGCCGATCTCGAGGCCAATCTGTCTTTCGCCGGCGATGGGCCGCATCATGGTGACCGCCTGCTGTACCAGTTCGCCGATGGAGATGCAGCGCGGCTCCACGCGGAGCTTGCCGCTCTCCGCCCGGGTTGCTTCCAGCAGGTCGCGGATCATGGCGTGCAACTGATTGACACTTTTGAGCACCGTCTTCAGGTGGTCGCTTTGTTCCGGGGCCAGAGGCCCGGCCAGGCCATCGAGCAGGATGGTGACGTACTGGTGAATGCAGGTCAGGGGCGTGCGCAGTTCGTGCGAAACGTGGGAAAGAAACTGGTTTTTGAATTCCAGTTGCTGTTTGCGGGTGATTTCGAGCGAGCGCAGCAACCCCTGCCGTTCGACCGCGTAGCGCATGGCCCGTTCCAGTTGCTTGCTGGTGATATCGCTCTTGACCAGGTAGTCCTGCACGCCCTGGTGGACGGCTTTAAGCGCCAGCGCCTCGTCGTCCTGCCCGGAGAGAATGACCACCGGCACGTCGGGCGAATGCGCCAGCACGGTGCGGAAGGTTTCCGCACCGTGGCTATCGGGAAGGTTCAAATCGAGCAGCACTACCGAGGGCGGGTGCAGACCGAGAGACGCGATGCCATCCGCCAGACGTTCCACGCAGTTCACTTCCACCGCAGAGTTGCCTTCGACCAGGCGAAGCCGTACCAGGTCGGCATCGCCCGGGTTGTCTTCAATCAGCAGCACGCGTGTGGCTTGATCGCTCATTGCTTCTCCCTAATGCGGCAGGCTGGTAAAGCCAAACCAAAATTCTTCGATGGACTGCACGGCGGAGAAAAAATCTCCCAAATTGCCGGGCTTGCTGATGTAACAGTTCGCGCCCAGTTCATAACTGTGCGTGATGTCTTTTTCTGCGTGCGAAGTGGTGAACACTACGATGGGAATGGTGCGCAACCCGGGGTCGGTTTTTACCTCGGCGAGCACGGCCTGGCCGCCTTTGCGGGGCATGTTCAGGTCCAGGACGACGAGGTCGGGGCGGATGGCTTCGGTGTACTTGCCGCGGCGGCGAAGGAAAGCAATGGCCTCTTCGCCGTCGGGGACGTTGTGAATGTTGCTGTGGTGCGTGCTCGCAGCCAGGACTTCGCGGGTCAATCCCACGTCAGCCGGGTTGTCGTCGACCAGCAGAATGTCAGGCGCGTCTTTCATCAGTGTGGTTTCCTTCTCCATCGGCAGGACAGGCCGGTAACGTGAATTTGAAACTGGCGCCCTCTCCGGCCTTTGATTCCACCCAGATACGGCCGCCATGCTGCTCCACGATCTTCTTGCAGATGGCCAGACCTACGCCGTTGCCTGGGTACTCCGCGCGGGTGTGCAGGCGCTGAAAAATGACAAAGACGGCCTCGAGGTGTTCGGCGGCGATGCCGATCCCGTTGTCGCTGACGGAGAAGGCCCATTCCGCGGCAAGTTTTTTGGCGCTGACGGTAATCACCGGGGCTTTTTCTCCGTGAAATTTGATGGCATTGCCGATCAGGTTCTGGAAGAGTTGGACCAATTGGGTGCGATCGCCGGTGACCACAGGCAGATTGTCATAGTGGACGACCGCGCCACTCTCCTGTAGCGCCGCCTGCAAGTTCTGCAATGCTTCCTGCACCACGGCGCCGCTGGCGAGGTGGGTGCGCTGGCGGTTGCGGCCGACGCGCGAAAACGTCAGCAGGTCCTGCACCAGTGTCTGCATACGCAGCGCGCCTTCCAGAGCGTAGTGGATATATTTGTTGGCGTTTTCATCGAGCCCATCGGCGTAGCGTTCTTTCAGGAGTTGGGTGTAAGCGGCGACCATGCGCAACGGTTCCTGGAGGTCGTGCGAGGCCACATAGGCAAACTGCTCCAGATCGCGATTGGAGCGCGCCAATTCCTCGACTTTTCTTGCCAGTTCGAGTTCTGCCTGCCGCCGTTCTTCCCGAGTTTGCTTTTCCCGCAAGGCCCTGCGGATGGAGACCGGCAGCCGCGCCAGCGCGTCTTTGAGTACATAATCGGTGGCGCCCTGTTTGATGCACTCGACGGCGGTCACATCGCCCACGGCGCCCGACACCAGGATCAGCGGAATGTCGCGGCCTTCGGTGCGCAATATTTCCAGCGCTTCCATGCCGCGCCATGACCCCAGGTTGTAATCGGCCAGGATCACGTCGGGGGTGGTGGTCTGGAGCTTGCGCCGGAAGTCGGCGGCGGTCTGGACCACTTCGCTCGAGACCTCGAAGCCGCCCCGCTGCAACTCCCGCAGCACCAGTTCGCTGTCCGCCAGGTTGTCTTCGACTAGCAGGGCCGACAACCGGGTCTTGGTCTCCTGGACGGTGGCTCGATCGATGGCGGCGGTCGTGCTCATGGCTTGGCCTGCTCTGCCGGCTTCTTGGTCACACCGTTCAACGCGGGCTGATTGATCAACAGCCAGTACATCCCGATGGTCTTCACCGTCTGGCGGAACTGCTCGAAATCCATCGGCTTCTGGATGTAACTGTTGACGCCCAGGTGATAGCTATTGGCCACGTCCCGCTCCTCTTTGGAGGAAGTCATGATCACCACCGGAAGCAGGTTGGTATGGGGGTTCGCGCGCAACTGGCGCAATACTTCCATGCCATCCACCTTGGGCAACTTCAAGTCGAGCAGGACCAGCCGGGGCATACGTTCGGAGTTGCGATCGGCATAGCGGCCGGAACAGAAAAGAAAGTCCAGAGCTTCCTCGCCATCGCGCACCACGAAAATGTGGTTGGCCAGCTTTTCCTGCCGCAGGGTGTGCAGCGTAAGGTCAATGTCGTTCTGGCTGTCTTCGACCAGCAGAATGTCAACCTCAATGTCGTTCATAAGTTTCTCCCATAGTAGATGGAGCAAGTCACGGGCCTTAGAAGCCCAAACTCAGCCGCGGATTTTCACGGAAGGTCACAGTTCAACCCTGGAGATTTATCCGTGCTGATGCGCGTAGATCCGTGGCGTTTTTTGTTTTTCGCCGTTGGTTTTGAGCTGGCCCGCGGCGGGGCCGAGCGTAAAGTAAAAAGTCGCTCCCTGGTCGAGTTCAGCCTCTCCCCAGGCGCGCCCGCCGTGCTTCTGGACGATGCGCTGCACCGTAGCCAGGCCGACGCCGGTGCCCTCGAATTCCTCGGCGCTATGCAGGCGCTGGAACACTCCAAAGAGTTTGTCGGCGTATTTCATGCTGAACCCCACTCCGTTGTCGCGGACGAAGATGGTGGGCTGTCCGTTTTCCTCCCGATGTCCGATTTCGATGACTGCCGAGGGGCGGGTCCGTGAGTATTTGAGGGCGTTTGAAATCAGGTTTTGGAAGACTTGGCGAACGAGCGTGGGATCGCAATGGATTTGCGGGAGATCTGCGATCTTCCATTCCACCTGCCGGTTTTCGGTGTCGGGTTTGAGCAGGGTGACCACATCGTCGACCAGGGTATTCAGCCGAGTGGGTTGCCAAGCAAGCGCCTGGCGGCCAACTCGCGCCAAAGCCAGCAACTCATCGACTAGTATTCCCATCCGGCGTGTGCCTTCCTGGATGCGCTGGAGGTGGCGTTTAGCTTCGGAGTCGAGATGGGGCGCGCAATCTTCCATGAGAATGCCGCAGAAGCCGGCAATATGGCGCAGCGGAGCGCGTAGATCGTGGGAGACCGAGTAGGTGAAGGCCTCCAGTTCGTCCTTGGCTGCTTGCAATTGCGCGGTGCGCTCGCTGACTCGCTGTTCCAGTTCATCGTTCAGGCGGCGGATTTCCCGTTCGGAGGCTTTCCTCTCGGTGATGTCACGGAATGCCACCACGCCGCCCCGCACGACGCCCTGTTTGTCTTTCAAGGGCCCACCGCTGGCTTCGATCCAAGTACCCTCTTCTATTTCCGGATTGCGCACAAACATCTCGGAGGTGCTCGCTTCCCCGCGAATGGCGCGCACCAAGGGAAGTTGATCAGTTGGGAAAGGTGTCACCATGTCGGCCCGGTAAAGCTCGTAATGCTCGGTCCACTGCCGGCTGGAAATGTCCGCTGCACCCCGGCCCAGGATCTTGTCGGCGGCTGGGTTCCAGATGACGAATTTTCCCTCCTCATCCGCTGCGACCAACCCCTCGGCCATACTGTCCAGCACCGATTGCAGCATGAGAGTCTGGGCCTCCAGCGCTTGCCGCGAGCGAATCAATTCACCGGTCTGACGGGACAGTTCCTCCGCTTGTCCTGCGAGCTCTTCTTCGGCTCGCTTGCGCGCGGTGATGTCGGCCCGGATGGCAACGTATTGCCGGGGCTTTCCATCGGCCCCTATGAACGGGACCAGGGTCGCGTCCACCCAATAGATGGAGCCGTCCCTGGCCCGGTTCTTAATCTCGCCGTGCCAAACCTGGCCACTGGCGATGGTGTGGTACATCTGCTGGAAGAATTGTTTCGAATGGTGGCCGGAATTGAGGATGCGGTGATTTTGACCGATCAGTTCATCCTTGGAATATTGGCTGATGGTGCAGAATTTATCGTTGACGTAAGTAATGGTGCCCTGGACGTCGGTCACGGCCACGATGGCATGTTGATCGAGGGCAAACTTTTGGTCAGCCAGTTCCTTGAGCGCGGACTCGCTGGTGGCCAGGCTTTCCTTCAGGGCTTGTTCCGCCTGCTTGCGTTCGGTAATGTCGGTGTTAGCTTCCAGGATGCGCGAGGGACGCCCTTTGGCGTCGCGATAAAGCGCCCACACGCTGGCGACTACCACCTTTTCGCCGTCTTTGCGGCGCTGCACCAGTTCGCCCTCCCAGCGGTTGTTTTGCCGCAACTCCCGCTCGATTTGCGCGAGCGGCTGGGGGAATTCAGTTTGCAGCAACTGATGCGACAATTCTTTTACCGCCTCCTCTTTGGAGTAGCCGTAGAGCTTCTCCGCGCCACGGTTCCACATCACGATGCGGCCATTCAGGTCGCGCACCAGTATCTGCGCCCAGTCGAGGATGCTGGCTTTTTCTCGCAGCTCTTCCTCCACCCGCTTTCTTTCGGTGATGTCGTGAGCGATGGTGGAGGCGCCGATCACTTTTCCCTGCCGGTCGCGTATGGGCGCAATCATGAGAGACACATTGAGTAACGCGCCGTCCTTGCGCTTGCGGACCGTCTCCAAGCGGGAAACGCGCCATCCCTGCTCGATTTCCTTTAAGAAGCGCGTAACTTCACTCTTCCGTTCCGGAGTAGTGAGCATGCTCACGGGTTGGCCGACGATTTCTGCTTCGCTGTAGCCGTACAGGTATTCCGCGCCCCGGTTCCAACTGGTGATGATGCCGGACAGGTCTTTGCTGAAAATGGCGTCGTCGGAAGAATCCACGATGGCGGCGAGACGGGCGTTGCGCTCTTCGGCCTGCTGGCGTTCGGTGATGTCGCGGAGAATGACGGTAAGGAGTTTTTGTCCTCCCACTGCTACCTGCGAAATGGAGGCTTCGATGGGAAACTCTTCGCCATTGGCCCGAAGGCCCCAAAGCGCACCCAGCGTTCCCATGGCACGGTTAGTGACTCCGGTCTCGGCAAAGCGTCGGATATGGTCTGAGTGTGCGGCACGAAATCGTTGAGGAATGTAACGCTCGATGGATTGGCCGAGGGCCTCGGAGGCGGGGCAGCCGAACATCTTTTCGGCGGTGGCATTGAACAGCACGATGCGGTGTTCGCTGTTCCATGTGATGATGGCGTCCATGGCGGATTGCACAATGGCGCTAATCTGCGCCTGGCTATCGCGTAGCGCTTGCTCCGCCCTGCGCACATCGGCTACGGTGGATTTCTGCCTAGAAAGCTCGGCGTACGCCCGCTCTCGCTCGGCAATCTGGCTTTCCAGTTGCAGATTGAGGGATTGAACCTGTCGCGGCGAGGGCAGCGCGATGGCTTTGGGGATCAGGGGCACCAGAGCGAGCGCGGTGGCGACCGAGACGGCTGCGGTGATTGCCTTGATGACGCCGGAGGCCAGATAGGAAGCGTGCCAGACGGTCCAGATCTCCATGAGGTGAGTGGTTCCGCAGCCCAGAATGAACAGGCCGAACATCCAGAAAACCCAGTTGAAAGGCAGGTCGCGCCTTTTGCGGACCAGGTAAACCAGCGCCACCGGGATGCAATAGTAGGACAGGGTGATAAGGCCGTCAGAAATGACGTGCAGCCAGACGATCCGCGGATCCCAGAGATAGCAGTACCCGTGCGGCATGAAATCCGGCGAAAACAATTGACGAATGGGCTCCAAACTTCTCCTTCGGTCGCTCAGGCGGGGAACATGACTCATTGCAGCACAGGTGGAAGCGGAGTCAGCCTTTCCGGAGGTGCTAGCCCGAGGCGAGGTGGCCCGCGGTGGGAGGGAGTTGCAGATCGGGAAACTCCGCCGCTCTGTGCTAGGCTGACGCCAATGAAGGCTTTTCGGGTTTTCTTCTTATGTTCTTTGGCGACGGCGGCTTGGGCGGGTTCGGCTGCCGGGAAGACTGGACCGCCCGATGTCTTTCTAGTGACCATCGATACCCTGCGCGCCGACCACATTCATTGTTATGGCGATGCCGACATTCAGACTCCGGCACTGGACAGCTTGGCCAAAGATGGCATCCGCTTCTTGGAGGCGTTTACTCCCAGCCCGATCACTAATACCTCGCACGCGACGATTCTGACGGGCCTGCTCCCGAGCGCTCACGGTGTGACCGACTTTGCACTGCCGCTGACGCCCGATCATCCCACATGGGCGGAACTGCTCAAGCCGCAGGGTTACCACACTGCCGCTTTCATTGGGGCGGTGATACTCGACAGCAAGACACTGGCTCCCGGGTTCGATCGCGGATTTGATTTCTACGACAATTTTCCGGAGCGCGCGACCAGCAAGTCGCGCTGGGGACGGGTGGAACGCCGGGGCATGGAAGTGGTGCAGCATGCGGAGAGCTGGCTCAACAACCATCGCTCAGCACCGCGCTTTGTGTGGGTGCATTTGTACGACCCGCACGATCCGTATCAACCGCCGGAGCCGTTCGCGTCCTTATATAAGGAGCGGCTCTACGATGGCGAGATTGCCTATGCCGATTCGGCTCTGGGTCATTTTGTGGCTTATCTGAAGAAGCAGGGATGGTACGACGGCGCGGTGATCATCGTGGTGGGCGACCACGGCGAAGGGTTAGGCGAGCACGACGAAGACACGCACGGAATCTTTCTCTATGACTCGACCACGCACGTTCCCCTGATGGTGAAGTTGCCGGGAGAGGAAGCCAAGGGGAGGGAAGTCGGGGCACAAGTGCGGACCACCGACATCTTGCCCACGGTTCTGGATCTCTTGGGCGCAAAATTTCCTGAACGGTTGGATGGTGAATCGTTGAGGCCATATTTCGCGGGCGCGGAAACGGCGGGCCGCACCGCCTTCGGCGAGACTGACTATCCCTTGCGTTTTGGTTGGGCGCCGTTGCGCTCGGTACGCGACGGCGGAATCAAGTTTATCGAAGCGCCGCGACCGGAGCTTTACGATCTGCATTCCGATCCGAAAGAACTGCACAATACCTATGAGCCTGGGGAGGCGCAGATCCAGAGACTACGCGCCATGCTGGCCGAGCTTAGAAAGAAGATGCCGGCGCAGGCATCCAGGGGCGCGGTGGGCCAGGGTAGGAGCGACGAATTGCGCGCCTTGGGCTACCTGGGTCCGGCGGATGGGCGGAGTTCCACAAACGTCCTGGAGCCGTCGCTGCTGCCCGATCCCAAAGACAAGATTGAAGAACAAAACCTGCTGCACAAGGCCATGCTGGCGGTAGACGATGAGCGGACAGATGCAGCGCGCCAGGCGTTTAAGAAGGTTTTGGAGATGAATCCGAAATCGCCGACCGCTCTTGTGCAGTTGGGCCAACTCGAGTTGGTGGCGAAGAATTACTCTGCCGCGGCTGACTATTTGGGACGGGCTCTCGCCGTGCGTCCAGGGGATGCGACCGCGGCCTTCGATTACGGTCAAGCTCTGCAATTGACGGGCAATCTGGCCGGGGCGCGCGATGCACTGCAGACCAGCCTGAAGCTGGATCCCAACCAATTCACGGCGCGGCTGCTGCTGGGAAGAGTGTACCTGGGTTTGAAAGACATGACTGCGGCGCAAGACCAGATGGAGGCGGCACTGCTCTTGCAACCGACGAGTGTGGAGGCCCAACTCCGTCTGGCCGAAGTTCTGATTATGCAGCGCAGGTACAGGGAAGCTTTGCCGCAACTTCTGGCCATCTCGCAGGGGCAGCCTGGCAACGCCGAGGCTTACACCTTGTTGGCGCGGGCCTACACGGGATTGGGCAAGAAAGAAGAGGCCCGGGCGGCCGAGAACCGTGCCAAGGCGCTGCAGGCGCAAGAAAAAACGCCCTGAACTGGTTCGTGAGGGCGAGCTTCTTCTCAAGTTCATGGAAGATCTTCAAGCATGTGACCGGCGGTCGCAGGTCGAGGCGGATTCCCTGTCAACGCATGCGTTTTGTTATGGGTTTATGGATTCCCAGGTCGTAATATTCCGAAATTCATAGCTATTGTGTGGTGCCTGCAATGGCTAACAACTATAGAATCAATGGTTTATAACAAAACATCACTTGGCAATGCGTGTGCAATGGCTATCGTGACTATTTCTCTGTCATGGTGTGATGGTGCGATTTTCGGCAGAGCATCTAGCCCGCAATTGACAACAATTTTTTGAAAGCGACTCGGGTTCGCGGAGGAAGACAATGACCTTTAGACGTTTAGCGCTATTCACTCTCCTGGTTACATGCGTACTGGCAGCGAGCACTGTGCTCCTGGCCCAGACGACCGTTGGCCAAGGCAGCATTCAGGGAACCATTACTGATCCGTCGGGTGCCGTGGTAGGTGGCGCCAAGATCACCATCACTCACAAGGATACCGCGCAGGTCATCTCCCAGACTTCGACGAATTCTGGGACGTACAACTCCGGTGGGTTAATCCCCGGCGACTACACTTTGCGGGTGGAGGCCAAGGGCTTCCGCACGGCGGAGCAGGCCTTTGCGGTGCAAGTGGGCGTAACCTCTTCCGGCAACATCAAGCTGGAAGTCGGTGAGGCCAGTCAAGTTGTGGAAGTGCAGGCTTCCTCGATTCAGGTCAACACCGAGCAATCCACGGTGCAGGGCGTCATTACTGGCGACCAGATTGACAAGCTGCCGGTTGACGGCCGCAACTTCCTTGATCTCGCCCAGCTCGAACCCGGCGTGCAGATTCAGGACGGCCAGACATTCGATCCCACCAAGGCCGGCTATTCCTCGATTTCGATCAACGGTGTCTTCGGACGTACTCCGCGCATTGAACTCGACGGTGTGGACATCAGCGACGAGACGGTCGGCACCACCACGCAGAACGTGGGCATGAGTTCCATTCAGGAATTCAATATCAGCCGGTCGAATCTTGACCTCTCCACCGAGTTGACGTCGGCGGGCGCGGTCAACGTGACCACGCGGTCTGGGTCCAACGACATTCACGGCCAGGCGTTCTATAACTTCCGCGGCCGCGATGCCGGAACGGCGTCATTTCCTGGAGCTCAAGTGGGCTATTACCAGCGCAACAACTTTGGCGGCCGCGTCGGCGGACCAATCATTAAGGACAAGCTGTTCTTCTTCATTGACGGCGAACGCATGAAGCAAGATGGATTGCTGCCCCTAGTGATAGCGGCTCCCTTCAGCCAGCTCAGCGGCGGATTCCTTTCGCCCTTCCGTGACAGCGAAGTCACAGGCAAATTGGACTGGCAGGCCAGCAAGAACATTCACGTCTTCTACCGCTTTACCTACAACTGGAACAAATCGGAAGCCAACTTCGGCTATAACTACCAGGTGTACTCCAATCGGGACAACACTCCCTCCGATGCAGCAGGCGTGGATATCAATCAAGGATCGTGGTCGCACAGCTTCCGCTTCGGCTATTTGAAGTTCCACAATCTGATCGGCGACTCCACGGCGGGCGCGAGCTTCTACAACCCGATACCCGGGGCTGAGATTGACGCCGCTGGCATCGGAAATATATCCGGCCCGAACCTCTTGGCGCCGCAGCAGACCTACCAAAGCAACAAGCAGATCAAGTATGACGGAAGCAAAGTCTACGGCTCACACGTGTTCCGCTTTGGTATCGGCTTCAACGACATCAACGGCGGCGGGTTCGCGAGCTTCTTCGGAATTGCCCCTCTGGATGTCATCTTGCCGAGTACCGGCCCGATAAATTTAATCACCGGGGCGACTTCTGGCGCGGTGGACGATCCGACCGCTTACCCCTTGGTGGAGTCAATTCTGGGCAACGGCCAGGGCTTCTTCACAGAAAAGCCGAACTTTGGCTACCCGGCTGGAGGACAGCGCGACCACCGCTTCCAGTTCTATTTAGGCGATTCCTGGAAGATGAAACCGAACTTCACCGTAACCTACGGCTTGCGCTATAACCGCGATACTGGCCGCTCGGACAGCGACTTGGCTTCGATTCCGTGCTCCGTGGTTGCGGCCGCAATCGCTCCCTGCAGCGGCAGCACCCCGCTGTTGGACCAGTTCGGACCAGGGCTGGGCGCCCCAGTCAAGCAGCCCAACACCCAGTTCGGACCGCAAGTCGGTTTTGCCTGGGATCCCACGAAGAAGGGCAAGACTGTTATCCGGGCAGGCGCCGGTATCTACTACGAGAACTCCATCTTTAACAACACCTTGTTTGACCGCCCGCCCAAGCTAGCTACCGGGCTGTTCTTCCAGGACTCGGTCTTGGGCTGCGGCTTTAACGGATTTGGGACCACGTCGTTCCAACTGGTTCCGGGGAACGTTGTAACCTCAATCAACGGAAAGGATCTGGCAACCCAGGTTTGCGGACAGCCGCTCTCGGTTTCCGGTCCGCTGGTATTCGACCTACAGCAGGAGTATCAGGCGGCGGTGAAGGCGCAGGGCGCTTCATCGAACCCTGGCTTCGTTGGCAATACCTTGCAAATCAGCACGCCACTCCAGGGTCTGGCGGCGTTTGATCCTAACTTCCGTAACGCCCGTTCTTACCAGTTCAACGTTGGGATGCAACACGAGATCTGGAAGGGCGGCGTGCTTACTGCGGATTACATCCGAAACGTCAGCACGCGCTTCATGCTGACCATTGACCAAAACCACGTGGGCGATGCACGGTTCCTCAGCGTCCCCGCGGCAAACGCCGCGATCGCTACAACCTTAACTGACTGTGGCGCGGCCACCATCGCCGCGTCTTACGGGGCTGCGTGTCCCACCGACCCAGGAAACGGAACAAACGACGGCGGGACATATCAACCGCGGCCTGCCACAATCAATGACTACGCCGGCCATGGATTGGACTCCGGCAATATTGCCGGGGGGCCAGCCAATCTAAGCGGATTTGCTTTCGGTGGCATCAACCGCAATGTGGGTCCTGGCGACTTCGAAATGCCGGAAGGCCGGTCCACTTACAACGCGTTGCAGATGTCCTACAAACAACAATTGGCGAATCCCATGCCTGGGTTTACGTCGATGAACATGACGATTGCCTACACCTTGTCGCGCTTCGTTGGCGACGGTGGCAACGATCAGTTTTTCAGTGCCACCGCGGTCGACTTCAATAACCCCAGTTACTTCACCGGACCGACCTCGCTGGACCGAACCGACGCGTTTAAGTTCGGCATCACCGGGGAGATCGCTCACCATGGTCCGCGCCTGAGCGTAATCGGCAACTTCGGTACAGCGCATCCGTCCACACCTTTCCTGCTGGCCGCAAACGGTGGATCAGCCGGCGGAGTCAGTAGTGTTGGCGAGATATACCGTACTGATTTGACTGGTGATGGCACGGTTCAGGATATTTTCCCGACAGCGGCCGGTGAGGCTGCCGGAAAGCCAGGGCAGTTCGGGCGCTCTGTCTCGCCGACCGGGCTAGCCAACCTGATCAACTCCTGGAATAGCACGTCGGCGGGCACGCTGACACCGGCAGGACAAGCGCTGGTGGGAGCAGGCCTGATGACCACTGCGGACCTACAAGGGTTGGGTGGAGTGAAACCGTTTGTCGCACCCCCGCCAGCGGGCGCGGTCGGCAACGGTATCTTCCGCGAGGTCAGCACCACGCTGGCTTGGCCCATCAAGCTGACGGAACGGTTCAGCCTTGAACCTTCATTCAGCGCCTTCAACGTGTTCAATCTGGCGAACTTCGGAATTGAGGGTGGATCCATGCCCAACCAGGTGACACCGTTCGCTCCGAACACCGTCGGTACTGCTGGCAACGTCAACGGGACCGCGTTGGGTTCGACTCGCGAATCACTGCGAGTTGGAACCGGTTCGGGCGTGTTCTCGCTCGGTGCCCCGCGCCAAGTGGAGTGGGGTATCAGACTGAACTTCTAGTCACGGAGTTCAACACAAGCAATTGGCCGCTGACCTTCGGGTCAGCGGCTTTTTTTAGTTGCCCAGGGGAGCTATCTCGCTGCGTAGACGCTTCGAGAGCTTCTCGATGCGCTTGAGCTTGTCTATGAGACCCTTTGACAAGAGGCCACGAGCCAAGGAGTCGATGTCGGGCTGCACGGATTGGGAGAGTTCGAGAAGTTCTTTAGCCTCACGTTGCAGTGCGGCCGGATCAACCGGTGAAGCCGACACGCGGCCGGAATAAGGGGGAACATGAATGGTGGGAGGAGGTGTTCCATATCCTGGCGGAACCGGGGCACCGGGTGGCATGGATTGTCCCCAGATCGGCAGACTCACATTCAGCAGGATGAGCAATAAGCAGGCGGGAGGAACCTTCATAGCAGCCTCCTGACAAACACGGTGCGCATTGTACACCCGGGTACGCGTAACGAGAACGGCCGCGTGAGCGTAAAAGCCTCAATCTCGAGATCGGAGCATCACCGAATGCTAAACTGGCGGCACGCCATGTTCCTTCGCCGGTCATTTCTGTATGTTCTGACCTACCTCTTGCCCGTCATGGGATGTTCGCTTGCGAGTCTGGCGGCACCCAGCAACGTTATTCTGATTACGCTGGACACCACCCGTGCCGACCGCATGGGTTTTCTGGGTTCGAAGCGGGGCCTTACGCCCAATCTGGACGCTTTGGCGCGGCAGAGCGTGGTATTCTCCCGCGCCTATTCGCAGGTCCCGCTAACGACGCCGTCGCACGCCACCATACTCACCGGGACTTATCCGCAATTCAATCATCTAGAAGACATGGGAAATCCCTTGGCTAGGGATTTACCGTATCTTCCCGACCTCTTGCGGCAGCAGGGATATCACACGGCCGCCTTTGTCGGGTCGCAGATACTGGATCCTAAGAGTGCCGCTGCACCCGGTTTTGACCGGGGATTTGAGGTTTACGATGCCGGGTTCCACAGCCGTGCGCCCGGAGAAGACCGTTATCAGAGCGTGGAACGTCGCGCCGCGGTTGTAGTGGCTCACGCAATCGAGTGGCTCGGCCAGCGTCAGCGCAGCGCCCCCTTCTTTCTATGGGTGCATCTCTACGATCCGCATGACCCTTATGATCCGCCGCCGCCGTTCAAAGCCAAGTACCGGGCCTCGCCCTACGACGGCGAAATCGCATACACAGATTTCGCCGTGGGGAAATTGCTGGCCGCCCTGCATGCCAGCGGACTCTACGATTCCAGTGTGATTGCGGTCGCGGCTGACCACGGCGAGGCCTTCGGGGAGCACGGGGAACAGACGCATGGACTTTTTCTATACGACGAGACTATCCATGTGCCATTGCTGCTGAAGCTTGCCGGGGGAACGTCGGCTCCACTTGTCATCGATACAAGAGTCGGATTGGTGGATCTGGCACCCACGATCTTGCAGGCTGTAGGAATTGCGCCGCCAGCGACGATGCAGGGCGCGTCTTTGATGGAATTGATGAAGCCGGGCTCCAGCCGCGGCGCAGACCATCCGGCTTACGCTGAAACCGACTATCCCTTTCGGGCTTTCGGCTGGAGTCCGTTACAAGCATGGCGGGCAGGAAAGTATCTATATGTGCATGCGCCCGAGAGGGAGCTCTACGATCAGATGGCTGATCCCGGGGCATTGCGCAATCTGGCGGGGAAATCAACTGCCGTCGCCGAGACCCTGGAGTCTCAACTCGATGACTTCCGTCGCAAAACCAGCAGCGCTGCTCCGGGGCCGGCCGGCATCACACCCGATCAGGCAGAGAAACTACAGGCGCTGGGGTACATCACATCCAATTTCCGCAAGTCCGGAGCAAGCGATATGCCGGCCGGCCCCGACCCCAAAGGCAAGGTCCGGACTTCAAATCTGCTGCATGAGGCCCTGCTGGCGATGGAAGATGATCGGTACAAGGAAGCCATCCCTCAATTGCAAGAGGTGCTCAAAGATCAGCCGAGTGCAGGGCTGGCGAATCTGGAGTTGGGCCGGGCCTACACCGGCCTTGGAAACTACGCAGAGGCGCTGCCGTGGCTGCGGAAGGCAGTCGAACTCATGCCGGAATCCGGCCGCGCGAATTACGAGCTGGGGGCTGCCCTGGCGGAGACCGGGGACTGGGCAGGTGCAGCCACTCAGTTGCAGGTTGCGGCGGCGCATGCTCCGGATTCTGACGATATGCAGTTCTATCTGGGCATGGCGTACGACGAACTGGGCCGTACCACAGAAGCTGCCACTGCTCTGCAGCATGCACTCCATATCAATCCCAACCATTACCGGGCGAATTTATTGTTGGGACGCATCTTGGGTATGCAGAACCTTCCCAAGGAGGCATTGCCGTATCTACAGAAAGCGGTGAAACTGCAACCAAAATCGCCTGACGCGCACAAGTTCCTGGGCAATGTGTACACCGAACTGGGGCAGCAGGATGATGCGCGTCGCGAGCAGATGGAAGCGAATCGCTTGCAAGGCGTTCCCAAGCCCTAGCCCGTTTCAGGGCGCTAATTCACCGCGCAGATGTTTGGACAGCTTCTCGATGCGCTTGAGTTTGTCTGCGAAGTCCTTCGGCAACTTGCCCTGAGAAACCTGATCGACGTCTGATGGAACCTCACGCGCAAGGTCGGCTAACTCATTGGCCTCGGCACGAAGTTTCACGGGATCAACGGTTCTCTTGGGCGGTGGGATGGGTGCCTCCAGCTGCAGCGGGTACTTCGCGATTTCCCGCTTTCCAGGAGGTTCAGGAAGCTGTGCGCAGACAATCGGCTTCAGAACTAGGGTGCCGACAAGGCAGAGAAACAGAAGGCGGAGTCTCATAGAAAGACCTCCTACTTCTGCCGATTGTACTCCCGGTTGGGGGTTCTAACCTATTCCATGCGCAGCCCTACCGCACAAGTGTGGCGTTGCTCAAACCACTGACCACGCCTGGTCCTACGGTCCCAATCATTCGGCAGCGGGATGGCTTACCGTCCGCCGAAACTGTAACCCAGGGACCCTCCGTAGCGCACCACTGTGTTCGAGCTGAACTCGGCATTGTTATTGATGAGGTAGAGCCTCACTTCCGGACGGATAAAGACATTGTGCCAAATATAGGCCCGAATGCCTCCTCCGAAGTCGCCCATAAAGTGATTACTGCTGGAATAGGTGGTACAGCCGAAGAAGTTGTTGCAATTGGTGTACCCGTAGAATCTGAGGTCTTCGCCCCCAACTCCAGCTAGCAGTTCAGCGGTAAAATTTTTGCCCAGTTTCGGAGCCCAGATGGCATTGAACGAGTAGAACACTGGGCGATAGGGCTGGGACCCACCGTACAGATTCTGGCTTGCTCTCCACGAGAGGTCACCCTCGAACCCGATGCGATGGCGCAGGAGCAGGTCGGCGCTAAAGCCGGGGTAGGCGCCGCCCCGGTCGGACGGGAAGAAAAGGCCATTGGTTATGGTTCCCGAGGAGGATGAAATCGTGCTTACGCCAAAGGCCGCGTCGAACTGCTGCGCGTAGGCGTTGGAGGCCAGCAGACAAGATGCAAATGCGAGGATGACAACAGTTAGTTTTTTCACTTTCTTCTCCGTGAGTGTGAGTACAGAGTTGGATGTTTCACAGGCGCACTGGGTTGGATTCGGAACCCTTGCAATCTGTCATAAAAAGCTGTAACTGCTTCTATTTCAGTAGCCTGCATGGGCTAAGCCATTATTTAATCACGAATATGGCCAACCGAGAATGACAAAGAATGTTCCATCCTGCGAACGGAACAAGGTTGTCATCCCCTGGTTTCATAAACCTCTGACGTCGACAAAAGTTGCGGGTTGGGGCAGGAATCCGCCCATAATTACTTTGGTTACCTGCGATATCTTGGCTTATGGGACGGCTTGAAATACGGTTGATTCCAGCCTTTCTATGACTATTCTGGAAAAAATTCCCACACTGGTAACCGTGGCCGTGCTGGTGGGTATTTTTGCCGGACTGAAACGTCACAGCCATTCTGCGCGCTTGCAACTCTGGTTGGTCGCCTGGTTCCTGGTTTTTACGCATTTTGTGGCACAGATGTTCGAACCCGTCACCGGAGCGGCCAATCCCTTGCTCTTGGCGCTGGATCTGGGCTCGTTGCAGGCCTCGGCTGTGGTCTTTGTCGCCTCTGTGGCGTCGGTGGTCGAGGACCGGATGAAACGTAGCTTGATGCTGACGGTTACCGGGGTGCCCTCGGTTGCCTACGCAATTCTTGTTGCCTACGATGTGCATGCGCGCTGGCCGTTCGTGGTGAGCTTGGCGGCGACCATTGTCGGAGCCATCGTCTTTCTGGCGTGGGTAAGGAAGAAACCCTTGTGGTACGTGCTTTCGCTGGCCGCGCTGGGCATCGGCGTAGGTGCATGGTCTATCCATGCCGCCTGCCTGGGCTCCTTCGATGAAGGCTTGACAGCCTTGCTGGGGCTGGGGTTCGGCCTGCCTGGAATTTTGATCTGCCGGAACTATTGGCGGCCCTCACCCGGCATCCTGACGGTTGCAGGAGGGTTCTTTTGCTGGGGCGCGGTATTTCCTGTCGCCATGCTGCTGGAGCATTTTGCGCCTACGTTAAACGTGCCTGCGGAACTTTGGAATACACCGAAAATGTTTGTCGCCTTCGGAATGATTTTGGCCATTGTCGAGGACAAGTCCGAATCCATCGAACTCATGCAGCGTCAGGAGCGGGCCCTGAATCATCAGTTGGAGCGCTTCTCCGCCATCACCTCGCGACTGCTGAGCGGGGCGACGGTGGAATTGCTGTGCGACGAGATTGCCTGCGCCATCGCAGAGGCCAGCAATTTTCGTGCCGCCGTCATTCACCTGGATAACGCTGGGCATGGCCTGCGTGTGGCTGGAGCCAGCGGGCTCTCTGCTGCGGCGGTGGCGGAACTACAAAGCAAGGCGCGCCGATGGACAACGGATGACATCAAAGACTTTTGCGCTCGCGGCCAGCAGGTTGGACAGAACTCATTTCTGCTTTCACACCAGGAAGCCGCAAAATATCAGCCGGTCAAGAGCCAGAGGAAATATCCGCCCAATCCCAGTTGGAATACGGGGGACGAGTTGTTGATTCCGCTGTGCTCGGCACGAGGTGGTTACCTGGGCTGCATTGCGCTTGACGATCCCCGGGACGTGGCAGCGGTACACGCTTCTGAATTGTCACGGATCGAGTTACTAGCCGCGGACTTGTCGGTCGCGCTGGAGTTGAAATCGCTGCACCATCAGTTGATTCGCTCCGAGAAGCTGGCTGCTCTGGGACAGTTGGTAGCCGGCGTGGCCCACGAACTTAACAATCCCCTCACCGCAGTGATGGGATACGGCGAACTGCTGAGCGAAGACGCACCTCCGGGTACGATGCGCGACCGGCTCGACAAGCTGGTGAATGAAGGCCGCCGCATGAAGAAGATTGTGGAGAATCTGCTGCGCTTTTCCCGCCAGCGCGCCGTGGATCGGCAAGCGGTCGATCTGAGTTCCGTGGTGCAGGATGTTTTATCGTTACGCGAATACTACGTGCGGACCCGCGGACTGGAAATTGTGGTCGACATTCAAGCCGGCCTGCCCCAGGTTGCGGTAGATGAAGACCAGTTCAAGCAGATTCTTCTGAACCTGGTGAACAACGCCATCGATGCAGTGGAAGCAGACGCCGGGCCCAAAAAGATCAAGATCCGCGCCTTCCCGCGGGGCAACCGGGCGATTCTTGAAGTCGAGGACACAGGAACGGGATTCGCCGATTTGAATCGGGCTCTGGATCCGTTCTATACCACCAAGCCCGTGGGCAAGGGCACGGGCCTCGGCTTGAGCATCTGCTACGGCATCATCAAAGAGCACGACGGTGAGATCAGGATCGAAAACATCGAGCCTCACGGAGCCCGAGTGACGGTCGAATTGCCGCTCGCCGAGGCGAAAGCCACTAAGGCCGACGCCTTGACCACCGCCGCGGCGGTTGGCTAGTCAGAAGTGCCTCCATGGCCACTGCGGTTGGTCCGGCAACTGCCTGGCAATCACCGCCAACTATGTCCACCGTCGCGTTGTAGTCGGGGATACCACTCGCGTCCAGTCGTCCCGCAGGAATGAGTACGTTGGCCTCGGGCCAGTGCGCCTGCAAGCACCCGGGCTTGATGCGGTCGATGCGTGCCCGCCCGCGGAACTGGCCGAATTGGTTGGCCAGAATGATGGTGTCGCCGGTCTGGATTCTGAGCCGGGCGGCGTCGTCTGCGGCCATGAGGATATCGTCGCGGCGCGCACCGGTGAGGGGATCCAGGTCGTTGTGGATGATGCTATTGAATTGTTTGCCACGGCGCGTGGACAAAAGGAATGCTCCGGCCGGGACCGTCTCTTCCGGCAGTTCGACGGCGGTGAAATGCCCCTTGCCATCCGGAGTGGGGCAGCGATCCACCAGCAGGTGGCGCCCGCCGTACTGCACGTTGTCACCTTTCTTGCGAAGTCCCGCGATTCCCTTATAAGCCGGGCAAACGCGATCGATTTCGTCGCGAATGTCCTGCGTGTTCTGCCAGGCGAACAGAGTGTTTGCCACGCCCGGCTTCATGGCTCGTGCCACCAGCACGGGAATCTCCCATTCGTCTTTGGTTTCGGGAATGCGTGGCCCTGGAATCTCCGGGCTATAGATGATCCGCCGCTCCGTGCTGGTTTCGGTACCGCCGCCGCACTGTTCATAGCGGGTGCGCGAGGGGAATAGAACTACGGTCTCAGCGGGATCGGCCAGCATGGTGGGATTGACCACGATGTCCTGATGAATCCGCAGCTTGATCTTTCCCAGCGCGCCCGCAACCGTCTCGGGCTCGGGAAGAGTGTGTTTGAAGTTGCCGCCGCTTTGCCACAAAGCGTCGATCTCACCCCGCTCGGCCGCCAGAATCATGTGGGTCGCGCTTAATCCCTTCCACGATGGCGGTTCGAAATTCCACATCGCGGGCGTGGCGAACGCTTTTGCATTTTCCGCCGTGGCTGGGAAGCCCATGACGTAAGCGCCGGGCTGGGCGCCCATTTCCGCGCCTCCCTGCACGCCGCTGTGGCCGCGGATGGGCATGAGTCCGGTGTGATCGCGGCCAATGTTACCTTTGCAGAGTTGCAAATTGACCAGGGCGCGGACGTTGTCACTGCCATAGCGATGCTGGGTGATGCCCATGCTCCAGACCACAATCGCGTGGCGCGCCTTTCCGAACGTTTCAGCGAAACGGAACATGTCCGCACGCGATAGGCCAGAGCCGCGCTCCAGAGTCTCCCAGGAAAGGCTATTGATCTTGCTTTCCAGTTCGCTCCAACCGGCCGTGCGCCGGTTGATGAAGTCGCGATCCACCCAGCCGTTCGCGATCAGGTGCTTGATCACTCCGTAGAAAAAAGGAATGTCACCGCCGGCATGGATCTGAAAGAAGTCATCGGCGATGCGCGTGCCGAACAGCGCACTCCTCACTATCGACGGCACCCAGTAGCGCTCCAAACCCGGCTCCAGATAAGGATTTACGACGAAGACCTTGGTGCCGGCTCGCTTTGCGTAGTACAGATACTTGGTGGCGACCGGCTGGTTGTTGGCGATGTTTGAGCCGACGAACACGATGAGGTCAGCCCCGATCCAGTCGCTGTAGGAACAAGTGGTCGCGGCACAACCCACGGTCTCACTCAGTGCCGAGGTGCTGGGAGCGTGACAGATGCGGGCGCTGGTATCAACATGATTGGTACCGATAAAGCGGGCGACTTTCTGGTGGGCGTAATAGGCCTCGTTGGTGATCCCGCGCGAAGTGACATACCAGGCGAGCCGGTGAGGATCGGTGTTCTGCAGGCCGTGCGCAACCGTGGTGATGGCTTCGTCCCAGGACACGCGGCGAAAGCCTTTTTCGCCCTTGTGGCGGATCATCGGAACGGCGAGACGCCCCAGCTTGCGAAGCTGTTTTTCGGTCTTGTTTTGTAGAGGAACCACGTCTTCCAGAAGATGCCAATCCATGGCTGGCATGGTGTTCAGCCGTAGGAGTTGCAGGCGCACCGCGCAAAGATGCGTGCCCTTCATGGTCCAATCGTGCATCCCCGTGGTGCCGAGAGCGCAGCCGTCGCAACAGCCGTCGTTTAGAATCCGCCAGGCGTAGCCCAGGTTGTCGCGGTTCTCCCACAGGGTGGAAAGCATGTCCTTGTAGGCATTGGGATGCTGCTGGTTGAGCCCGTAGGGAACCAGGCTCACCCAGTTGCGCTTGGATGGGGTTGTCTTCAAAGGCGCCATAAGAAGCGGCAGATTAAGACAATAACATGGTGGCTCCCTTCCGAGCCTGACCCGAGCCGCTGTGAATTTGTGCGGTGGGCAGCGATCAAAAAGCGCTACAATGTGGGCCTTCGCCATCTAGCGGAATGGAGGAAATCCTATGGCAACAGCTCTGAAGATCGTTCCACCGGAAGCACGAGTCACCAGCTTTGTTTCCAGAAAACACAAGATGTTGATCAACGGGAAGTGGGTGGATTCAGCCTCCGGCAAGACCTTTCCCACCTACAACCCCGCCACGGGAGAAGTAATGGCGCAGATTGCCGAGGGGGACAGCGAAGACATCGATCATGCGGTGACGGCGGCGCGCCATGCTTTCGAGAAAGGGCCGTGGCGCAAGCTGACAGCGTCCGAACGCGGCCGGCTGATTTGGAAGTTGGGAGATTTGCTGGAGGAAAACTTAGAGGAATTTGCCGAATTGGAAAGTCTCGACAACGGGAAGCCGCTCACCGTTGCCCGGGCCGCGGACATTCCCTTGGCCGCCGACCTGTTTCGCTACATGGCGGGTTGGGCGACCAAGATCGAGGGCAACACCATCCCGATTTCTGTGCCTTACACCCCCGGAGCTCGTTACCTGGCTTATACGCTGCGCGAACCGGTCGGCGTCGTCGGCCAGATCATTCCCTGGAATTTTCCGCTCTTGATGGCGGCGTGGAAGTTAGGGCCGGCGCTGGCGACGGGAAACACCGTGGTCCTGAAGCCCGCCGAGCAGACGCCGCTCACGGCGCTTCGCCTCGGGGAATTGATTCAGGAAGCCGGCTTCCCGGACGGCGTGGTCAATATCGTCACAGGTTACGGCGAGACTACAGGCGCGCCGCTGGCTGCGCATCCGGGCGTGGACAAAATCGCTTTCACCGGATCGACTGAAGTCGGCAAACTGATTGTGCAGGCAGCCGCGGGGAACTTGAAAAAAGTTTCGCTCGAACTGGGTGGCAAGTCTCCCAACGTGGTTTTTGCCGACGTGGATATGGATACGGCCATCGCCGGTGCGGCCAGTGCCATCTTCTTCAATCACGGGCAGTGCTGCTGCGCGGGTTCGCGATTGTTTGTGGAGAAGAAAGTTTTCGACAAGGTGGTGGATGGCGTAGCGGAGAAGGCTTCCCAGATCAAAGTCGGCGCGGGATTTGATCCGGCTACGGAGATGGGCCCTCTGGTCTCCAAGGAGCAACTGGACCGGGTGTGCGGTTATCTCGAGTCCGGATTCTCCGAGGGAGCAAAAGCAGTTGTTGGCGGAAGCAAACTCGGCGACAAGGGATATTTTGTGAAGCCGACGGTCCTGGTGAACACCAACCCGAAGATGAAGGTTGTGCAGGAAGAAATCTTCGGGCCGGTGGTGACTGCCATCCCGTTCGACGATCCTTCCGAGTTGGTTGCGCAAGCCAACGCCTCGGAGTACGGCCTGGCGGCAGGCATCTGGACGCGCGACATCCAGAAGGCGAATCGTCTGGCCGCCGATCTGCGCGCGGGCACAGTGTGGATCAACTGCTACAACATCTTCGACGCGGCGCTGCCCTTCGGCGGATACAAGCAATCCGGCTGGGGGCGCGAGATGGGCCACGAAGTACTGGAGCAGTACACGGAAGTGAAAGCAGTTTGCAGCGCGATGTGAACGGGCGGTTGCCCCGCCCTTGTCTCTTGAGTTTCGAAAGACAGGGCGGGGACGTTTATTTGGCTACATCTCCGCCTTGGCGTAAGAATTGATCTCGCAGTTCAGACTGATCTCTTCAAATTTCGGCGTTGTCCATTCCATAATTTCCTTCTTCCTGCCTTCCAGTCGGTTATCTGAAGACTAAGAGCACTGGGCAGCATTCAACCCGAAAATGTACAACATCCCTCCGGAGATTGGCTTGCCGTTGCTGTCCACCGCATGAGTGCCCAGGTAAACGTTGCCGTTGGCCACCGTCGGAACTGAGAACTTGACGGTCGGCGCGAGCGCGTCGCGGTTGAGGCACGTATGGTTCGAGTACAGATTCTTCAGCGTCACCGCGTCGAACGCTTCCAAGGTTCCTCCGCAGCCGGGCTGCGGGCTACTGGTGCAGCCAGTAGGTTGTGCTTGACCACCAGGCTCAGCAGTTGCCCAGACAACAGCCGAAATGGCCTTCGAACTCGCCGCTGAGATGGTTGGAGTGGCTCCGTACGGGAAGTTGGCGGTGGTCTTTTGTGGCACCGGGTTGCAGACGGGATCGGTTGCAGACGCGTAGTTGCACAACTGATAGCGAGTCAAATTGCCCTGGGGAATCACGTACAAGTAGGGAGCTTTGGGCAGTCCCGGGAACGACCTCTCCCAGAAGGCCATGCCACTGTGGATCAAATGGCCCTTGTATGCCGTACCTGTCCAGACGGTTTGAATGTTTCCGCTGGGATTGTTTCCGCTCGGGGTACAAGAGCAGGTCGGAGTCGGCAAGTCGCACTGACTGTTATGGCCGCCGGGGTTCGAACGGTCGATGAACCAGACCCCGCCCTCCTTGTCGCCACTGACCGCCAAGTAGGGCCAGTTTGTCAGCTTGCTGTCAGGAATCAGCATGACCGATCCAGATCCGTAGTCGACGTCATTTCCTGACGGAGGGTGACAACTTGCGTCGGAGCGGAAGAACTGGTCGACGGGAGTAAAGTAGGGCGTCCCAACGCCCGGCATCGTCAAATTCGGGTTGAGAGCGATGAAGCTGTCGTCCCAGGTTTGGACAGTAAGGGAATCGCCCACACTGCCGTTCGCCGTATTGAAGAAGATGAGTTCGCCGATGCCGGTGGATCCGAAAGCTGGAGCTCCCCCGCCTTGCCAGATGCCGCCACCATCGTTCTGGTTAAGACCCTCGCTGCTTTGGAAGTAGAACGGGGTTGCCGACTGAACCAGGTTGCCAGGGTTGTAACCGAAGATGGCTCCGTTAGGATAGGGGAGACCGGCGCCATCCATCATCGAGAAAGCAACATAGACCGTATCCTGGGTCAGGCCGCTTTGGCTTGCTGTAAGGTAGAGCAGTCCGGGGCGCTGAATGTGGGCATGCGAGAAACTGCTGGCGCCGTTCTGGTCGCCAGGAGGATAAATCTGGATGCTAGTGTCCGCAAATGTCTGGATGTCCACGGCGTGCAGGTAGTGGCCCCAGGTCACGGGTTTGCACTCCGTTTGAGGATCGCAGTTTTGAGTTTCCGTTACCAGGTAGATCGTCCCGCCGTTGCCGCTTAGGTTGATGACGGGTGTACCCAGAATTCCGATATAGGGTCCGATGGTATTAGCGCATGAGTTGATGCCGCCCCCAACGTAGGTGCAGTCGACCTCATATTGACCGCTGGCGAGCAAGCTGACGCCGTTGCCATTGCCGTTTAGTATCTGGCAGGGTGGGTTGTCGGTGGGATCTCCGTCGATGGCATAGAGCGTGTCTTTTTGTGTGACCACGTAGACCACACGGCGGTAGGTGACGTTGTTGATGGTTACATTAGTGACAACCAGCGGCTGGCTGAAGACCTGTCCATCCAACGAGGCTGAGCAGAGCAAGCCGAAGTTTTGCTTTATCGCGCTAGCGGTTAGTGTGCCCTCGTCCAGGTTTTCCCCGGTGCGGTAAATGCATTCGCTGCAGGCCGTATCCAGCCCTGTGTCCTGCTGCCACGTCAGGACGCAGACGCCCGTACCCGGACTGCACGGAGCGGTTTGGGCTTTTGCTCGAGCACTGGCCAGAGAAACGAACAAAAGCAACAAGGCGACAAAGACGCAGCACCGCACAACCTTACTGTAGTCCCCCATGGTTTTTCCCCACATGATTCGTTTCACCCTCGCAAACTGAACTCTAACCGAGTTTTCCCGGTACCTTGCCAACTGCGTTGAGGTTAAATTGCGTAACCCAGATGTTGGTTCCATCGAAGGCAACCCCGGTACTATTCGCAGGAAAATCAAAAAGTCCCACCTGAGATCCGTCGCTCGCCTGGAATTCGCAGACGTAAGGAGCCCCTGTAACCCAGATATGGACACCGTCGAATGCTACTCCGTAAGGGTTGCCTGGCGCCTTGAAGGTGCCCAATAGGACACCGTCGCTAGCCCGCAGTTTGCTCACTGTGCTATCGCCACGGTTGGCTATCCACAGGTCTGCGCCGTCAAACGCTATTCCCAAAGGCTGAAAACCCACCTTGAACGTTCCTGCCACGGTTCCATCGCCGGGCCGGAGCTTACTGACTGTGCCGTCGCCCTCGTTGGTTACCCAGATGAAGTCAGCGCCAAAGACCGCTGCCACCGGCTTGTAACCCACGGTGAAGTTGCCCAGGTTCTTGCCGTCACGGGCCCGCAGCTTGGTTATGGTGTGCCGGCCGTTGGGCACCCAGACGTTCTCGCCATCGAACGCGGGCCAAAAAGGACCGGCTCCCACGTTGAAAGTGCCTAAAACCTTACCGTCGCTGGCCCGCAGCTCGGTAACGCTGCCGCCGACGTTGTTGGTGACCCAAATGTTCGCGCCGTCGGAGACCAAACCGATCGGTCCCCTGCCTACTTTGAATGTCCCCAAGGCAGCGCCATCTTTCGGCCGGAGCTTGCTGACGCTGTCGCTGGCGAAGTTCGCCACCCAGATATAGCTGCCATCAAAAGCCATGCCATACGGCTGTTTGCCTACTGCGAACGTCGCAGGCACAACCGTTGCGCGGGCATGCCCATTGCGTGGCGGGGCGCCGCTTGCCGCGGGCTCCTGCGTGCCCTTGCCCGTTGTTCTCTGCGTCTCGCCTGGCAATCGATGTGCCGCCGCAAGAACTACGACGATCAGGCATATTCCGACGACTATACGGATCTTCATTTTTTTCCTGTCGCCCTAGGCTCAGTCGGGAACAACTACGACACTTGGACTAAGGGACGTGAGGCGGACCACACATGAGTCTGATACCACCCTCGGAGGAGTGAATGCGAGGAGGCGGTTTTCCCAAGTGCTACACAGTGCATTTTGTCTTGGCTGGGGCAGGATGTCAAGCAGCATCCTGCTCCTCAGTCTGGAGTTTTCACATACGATTTGCAACAGTTGGGGTTGCATAATTTTGCATACTAATCGGGGGACTGCTGCCAAGGCTCAGGCGCGAACAGGTTTATCGAACCCAATCACAGCCCCGCTCCGGTTGTGAAGGGTCCGGAACCCCAGGTGCAGGAGCACTCAATTCTTTGCGTCACCACACCCGGCAGGCGTTCGCATGCACCATGGGCTGACCGGAATGGCAGCCGAAGGCGTGAGCGAACTCAGGCATGTTGGCCACTACGTTGTTCACCCGATAGCGGTTCAGCGAGTGGCCCTGCGTCATTACGGCGGTGCGTGCGGCTTCCGGACGGTTCTCCCCGCACCATACATTGGCGTAGGCCAGGAAGAAGCTCTGGAGTTCGGTCAGCCCGTTGTCGGCTGATGCATCCAGATCTTTGCCTTGGACTTTCAACTGGTTCTCAAGAGCGGCCAAAGTCAGGTGAATACCGCCGTTGTCGGCAGTGTCTTCTCCCGCCGAAAGCTTGCCATTTTGTTTCACGCCTGCCTCCGGCACCTCTTGCGTGTACTCATCCTGAATGCATTTATCGCGATTGTCGTAATTAGCGGCGTCGGCCGGCGTCCACCAATCGCGCAGGTTGCCGTCGTCATCGAACTTGCGGCCCTGGTCGTCGAAGCCGTGAGTGATCTCGTGACCTATGACCATCCCAATGGCGCCATAGTTCACCGCGTCGATCGCCTTGCCGTCAAAGAATGGAGGCTGGAGAATTCCGGCAGGGAAGTTGATGGTGTTGGTCTGCGCGTCTTCATAGGCATTCACGGTGGGAGGAGTCATGCCCCACTCGTAGCGGTCGGCGGGCTGCCCGAACTTGGCCATGCGGCGGTTGATCTCAAAACTCGCCGAGCGCTGCATGTTGCCCAGGTAGTCGTCACGTTTGATGACCACCGGAGAATAGTCACGCCAGTGGTCGGGATAGCCGATCTTGTCGATTTGCGCTGCCAGCTTGACGTGGGCCAGTTGCTTGGTGTGAGCGGACATCCAGGTGGCCGAATCGATGTCCTGATGCAGCGCGGTCTCAATGCCCTTTACCATCTGCACCATGCGCTGCTTGTTCTCGGGAGGAAAGTATCGCGTGACGTACGCTTGCCCGACGGCTTCGCCCAGGTCGGAGTCGGCACTTTGGGAACAGCGGCGCCAGCGCGGCTGCAATTCCTTGGAGCCGGAGAGACGCCGTCCGAAGAAGTCGAAGTTCTCATCTACAAAGGCCTGACTCAGGAAGGGAGCGGAAAACGTCAGCGTCGAATAGCGCAAATACGCGCGCCAGTGATCGAGCGATTCGGCGGCAATCAGCTTGTCCATGCCGCGGAAGAAATCCGGCGCCAGCACCAGATACTGGGGTGAAGTTGGGGCATGCATCGCAGCGAAATAATGGCTCCAATTGAACGACGGCGTAAGCGCCTGCACTTGCGCCAGTGACATTTTGTTGTTCTGGTTCTTAGGGTCGCGGCGGAGGACGATGTCCATCGCCGCTTTGGCCAGGCTGGTTTCCATGCTGAGGATTGCCTGTGCTTCAGCCGCTGCCTGGGCCTGTGGTTCGCCGCTCAGCACAAGCATCTTGGTGATGTGTTTCAAGTACTGCTCGCGAATCTCTTTCGATTTGTCGTCGTCGTTCAAGTAGAACTCACGTCCCGGCAAACCCATGCCGGACTGGTCGAGGGTGGCCAGGGTGATGCGGGCATTGTCGAAATCGGGTTGGGAGTATAGGCCGAAGAGAACTCCCTGATATTCCGCGTCAATAAAGTTTAAGTTTGCGGGCCGGATCACTTGATGGATGGAAGCGATGACTTCCGGCAACTGAGATTTGTCTTGCAGTCCGGAGATGCGGTCGAGCTCAGGCTGTAGTGGTTCGATCCCGCGCTGGTTGACGGTCGTTTCGTCCATGCAAGCAGCGTAATAGTCGCCAACTTGCTGCTCGACCGGGGTGCGGCTGGCAGCCTTAGAGGCATCCTCCAGCGTGCTGCGCACCGCAGCCACGTTCCACATAAAGAGCTTGGTGAACGTGCCCGAGCCGGCCTGGTCAGCCGGAATGGGATTCGCCTTGATCCACTTGCCGCAGGCGTACTGGAAGAAATCCGAGCAAGGGTCGAGCGTCTTATCGACTTGGTCTGGGTCAAAGTGCTCGAGGGCCGGCAGCGCGTCGGGGGGTGAGGCAGCGCGAGCGAACAGGACACAACCGACCAACAGCGGAACACCCAGAAAATTGAGAAGACGCATAGCGGTAAATCTCCTTTACTTAATGGCCTCTTAGACGGCGCGGCCTCAGAATTGTAACCGGCTCCAGCGCGCTCGCTCGGGACAACACAAAGCCCTGATGTTATGTAGCGGCGGCAGCCTGCCGGCTGTCATGAGGGCATCCCCACGCGGTCGGTGGCTTCTCTACTGGCCGACCGGGGCTTGCAGGGTGCCGACGTAGCCGTTGCGGTTGTCGCGCACGGCCAGCCAGGCCAGGTTCTTTCCGGGAGGCGTGTCCACGTCCAGGTGCACGGCCAAGCCCTGCTTGACGATCTGTTGGTAGGTTTCAAGGGGCAACATCTTGTCCACCTTCATTAAGCGGTTGCTGATTTGTTTGCCGTCTGGGGCGAAGACGGCCACTTCGAAATTCAGGTTCAGATGCTTGCCCTGGCCGGCGTCGTCCACAGAAAAGGAGTCGCCATCGACCAGGAACTCGACCCGAGTCTTTCCTTTTTCGATGGCGGACACGCGTGCGTCAAAAACAATTTGGGTGGCGGGAATTCTGTCCTGAATCGCGTCGGAAAGGTCCTGCTCAAACAATTTCTCGTTCTCTTTTGCGGGATCGAGGGCAAAGTAGCCACGGCGGTAGCGCAGCTCGGCGCCTTCGCGATTCACTTTCACCGAGATGGTGCGGTAGTTTCCATCCCAATTCTTGTTTCCAGGATAGTAACCGATGGTGTAGGAAGCGGCGTGGTCGGCCATGGCGCGCTCTACGCCCGTATGGATGTCGTTGCGGTTGATAAAGGCGGCGCCGCCGGTTTCGGCCGCGATTTCCTTCATGGTTTGCTGGCTGGAGGAGGAACTGGAATCCACCGCGGTTTCGAGCCCGCGAACGTCGACGGGATAGATGGCGATCTGAGCGCCGGTCAGCTGAGCGGAAACGCTGCGGATCTGGTTGGTGTAGACCCTTTGCTGACCGGGGTTCATGGAATGCTCGGCGCCGCTGACCGGGTCCGGGCACCCGTAGTTCTCACACTTCGACATGCGTGCCTGGGTGGCTTCGAATTCGGACTCGACGGGAGCCTGGACCTGCTGGTTGGGAAGAAGACTGAACGGGAATCCAGCAGACAGCCAGATCACGTTCTTACGGCCCGGAATTCCGCCCAGAATGCGGCTGAGAGCGCGAAGCGCGGCCAGGGTGATCTCCACACGGTGGTCGACTACGTTGGTCAGCTCTTCCTTCTGAAACGCTTCTAGGCTGGAAGTTACGCGGGCAGCGGCTACTCCGACTCCTGGTCCGGTGACTTCGACCCTCATGGCCTCCGCCGGCTCGTCGGTATGCCCAGGTTTTTGGGCGCCATAGCGTTGAAACGCCTGCTGGAGGACGGAGGGATCGGTCGTGAAATCCTGGAGTATGCGGAGTTCATTGGTGAGAGCGAGCACGGCGACCTCGTTGCCCGGCTTGAAGTTTTCCACCGCAAATTTCATCATCTGGGTTCGTGCCTCGGTCTGGTTCTCCAGAGGCGTGTTGACCGCATCCAGCAAGATGACAGTAGGCGGTCCGCCCGGCGAACGGTATGCGGCGCGATTGGAGTAGACTCCGGCGGGAAGGGAAGGGGCGGCCGGAGCGGCGGCCTCACCGGGCGCCGTGAAGACCGCGATCCTTTGCGGCTTGCCCTTCTCCGTGACCGTGAAGTCGGTGGGCTTCAACCCGAGCGCAGGTTGACCATGCTTGTCGGTCACGACTACGTCAACCAGCACCAAGCGGCTGCTGACACGAATCGAAAGGGTGGGTGCCTGCTCCAGTTCCTGAGGAGATTGAGCGGGCGATGGTGAAGAAACAACTGCGAGGGAGAAACAGAGAAAGAGGGACAACCACCGGGGCCCGGTCTGATGCCTGAACATGGTTTTTCCTCGGGTCTACCCTGTGGATGGGGCTCCGCTTTCAACCGTGTAAGAATTGTACCTTGCCAGAGCAAGAATGTTCGCTGTGAGCCTTCTGACGCACAGCCTCTCAAGGCATAGCCTGGGCAGCGGAGGACAGGCTGCTACAGTTCAATCAACTTCCCGGAACAGGTTGGCTGGCGGCCTCGCCCCAGCCCCGCTATCCTGCTGCTTTTGCCAATCGGACTCACTGAGCACCGAGATGATCTCCATCTTCTTCCTTTTCAGAGCGGCATTGATGGCGGGCAGTTCCGCGTCGGTGAGTTTGCGGAAGTCGGCGATGACGTCTTCCAGTTCCTTTGCGAGTGATGCGGAGCGCGCTGTCTGTTCAGCGGTGGGCCGGCCTTCGTAGCCGTTCACGTCGCCGTACACTTCGCCAAGGTGCTCACGAATTCGTTCTTCTCCGGTGATCGCTCCGCCCTCTTTTGTGGCCACGATCTTGGAACGAAGTTCTCCCAACTCCTCCGCCAGATGATCGAGGCGCGTGCGGAGAGCGTCTTTCGCGGGGAGTTTGGAGCCAGCGGCGGTTGCCGTGTCGCGCACTCCCTCGATAGCGGCTACACCGTAGGTCATGTGGCCCATGGTCTTGCTCAACTGCATGGCGAGGTCGAACTGGGCTTTGCGCTCTTCCACGGTATAGGTGGCGCGGGGATCAAGCACCACGTGCAGCGGCGCCGTGTAAACGTTGTCGCCTTTGGTCATCTTGATGGTATAGGTGCCGGGTAGAACCCGCGGGCCCTGAGCTGCCTGAAACAAAGCGCTAGCCGCTGGAGGGACAATAGGAGGTTTCAGCCGCATTGACCATGTGGCGCGGTTAATGCCGCGATGTTTGCTTCCCGGAACCGTATCTACCAACTTGCCATCCTGGTCAAGAATCTCGATTTTCAGATCACCGAAGATGTGCCGGCTCTTCTGGTAGTAGGTGATGAATGCATCCCCGGGCCGGCTGGGACCATTGAAGGTCTCGTCGCCTTCCGCCCAGCCACCGTTCGCCTGGAAGTACTGAATCGCGGGGCGGCCCTGGAGCAGGACGGCGTCTTTGGCCATCAAGTCAGGCGTGAGCGCGCGCAGGGGGGAGATGTCATCGATAATCCAGATGCCGCGCCCGTGGGTGGCTAGCACCAAGTCAGAGTCCCGCGCCTGCACCGCGATGTCCCGCACCGCCGCTGAGGGGAAATTCGTGGCCTGGTACTGCGCCCAATGCGTTCCGCCGTCGTAAGAGATCCAAAGGCCCATCTCCGTGCCCAGGAACAGCAGACTCGGATCGACGCTGTCCTCCTTGATCACGTGAGCGTAGCCGACAGCGCCATTTTCCTGAACGTTCAACGAGGTCCAAGTCTTGCCGTAGTCGGTTGTCTTGTAGGCATACGGCTTCATGTCGCCGAAAGTGTGGCGATCAAAAGTGGCGTAGGCCGTGGCTTCGTCGTAGCGGCTGGCTTCGACGGTCGAAACCCAGGAATTCTTGGGCAGCCCCGGAACGTTGCCCACCACGTTCGTCCAGGTTTTGGCTCCGTCGCGGGTGATTTGCAGGTTGCCGTCGTCGGTTCCCACCCAGATAATCTGTCCATTCTTCGGCGATTCCGAAATGGAGTAGATGGAGGTGTGCATTTCCGCCGACGAGTTATCGACGGTAATGCCGCCCGATTCCTCCTGCTTCTGTTTCTCCGGATCATTCGTGGTGAGGTCCGGCGAAATGCGTTCCCAGGATTGTCCATGATCGCGCGAGCGGAACAGGAACTGCGCCCCGATGTAGATGGTCCCCTTTTCGTTGGGACTCATGTGAATGGGCGTGTTCCAATTGAACCGCAGCTTCTGCTCGTTGTAATTTGGAAAGGGCTTGATGTTGCGACTCTCCAGGGTGTGGCGATTTACCCGGCCGATCTCGCCTCCTTGATATTCGGCATAGAGGTAATTGGGATCGGAGGGATCTTCAAAAGCCCAGAAGCCGTCCCCGCCATAGATGTTCTCCCAGCGCGAATTGCTGACGCCGCCGGGATAGGATGAGTCGCCCACCCAGGTGCTGTTGTCCTGCAAGCCGCCATAGACGTGATAGGGATTCGCGTTGTCTACGCTCACATGGTAGAACTGCGAAACCGGCAGATTGAGCTGGTGCTTCCATCGCGTGCCTCCATCTTCGCTGCGCCACAAGCCGCCATCGTCACCGGCAAAAACCATGTTGGGATTCAGTGGATTGATCCAGACATCGTGGAAGTCGCCGTGGGCATTAGCCACGAAACTGAAGCTCTCACCGCCGTTCACACTCAGCAACAGGCCGAGGTCAACCTTGAACACTTTATCTTCGTTCTTGGGATCGACAATCAGATTGCCGAAATAAAACGGCCGCCACACCATGTACGCGCTGGCGTCCAGCTTGGTCCAGATTTGGCCGCCATCATTGGAGCGATACAGGGCGCTCTTCTTGCATTCGATCATCGCGTAAACCACTTGCGGCTTGGAGGGCGCAACCGCCAGCGCGATTCGTCCGTAAGGCTTGTCGGGAAGGCCTTTGGCGTTGCTGGCGGTAAGTTCAGTCCAGGTGTTACCGCCGTCGGTGGATTTGAATAACCCGCTGCCCGGACCACCGGAACGGAAAGTCCAGCCCTGGCGCCGGAAGTCCCACATGTCTGCGAAGATGGTGTTCGGTGCCAGGGGGCTGCTGGCGAGCATGCCGCAGCCGGTTGAGCCGTTGGCTCCGGCTAAGACCTTGTTCCAACTCTTGCCGCCGTCAGTGGTCTTGTAAACGCCGCGCTCGTCGTTGTCATTCCAAATGTGACCCGTGGCGCAGGCGAGAACAACATTGCTGTCTTTGGGATCAACCAGAATCTTCGCGATGTGCTCAGAATCCGGCAACCCTACGTTGGCCCAGTTCTCGCCGCCGTCAGTTGACTTATAAATGCCATTTCCAATGGAGACGCTATTCCGGGTCCAGGCTTCACCCGTGCCCACCCAAACCGTGTCGGGATTGGATTGATCAATGGCGACGGCCCCGATCGACTGCACCGGCTGCCGGTCGAAGACCGGCTTGAAGGTTGTGCCTCCGTTCACCGACTTCCACACTCCGCCGCTGGCTGCGCCAACGAATACGGTGACGCGCCCATTTTTCTCGATCGCATCGACGGCTGCGATGCGTCCGCTCATGGTGGCGGAGCCGATGTTGCGAATCGGCAAACCGGAAATGGTGGCGGCGTCAAACTTGACGGCCTGTTGGGCCGCGGCATTGGTGCATAGCAACAATGAGCCGACGGATAAGAGCAGCAGCCCTTTCAAACCGCGGGCATAAAGGGCAACGGTAGTAGTCATTGAGAGTCCTCTTGAATATGGCACGAAATCATGAGCATGCTTCCGGCTACGGCTTTTTTGTTTTTTTTTCATTTCTTCAGCGAGGCCGGAACCGCGAACTCGGAGTTCTCCAGCGGCACGTTGACTTCAATCTTATCGACAGTTGTGGTTTGCCAGGAAGTGGGATCGTTCTTGGGACCCGAGGCGATCGAAAAGGGGAACATGACGCCGGCGACCGGCTTATAAGAACCCATTTCGCTGGCACTTTCCTTCACCGAGCCGCGAATGAACTCCTGGACTTCCCGGCGGATTTCGAGAAAGGTATCCGGATCCAGGTAGTAATAAAGGATGTCGCCATCTTTGAGCGTGACCTTCAGACGAAGAGCGTCATCACCATCCACAATGTCGTGGCCCAGATATTCAACCGTGTTGCCCTTGGCTTTGTAGTTGACCATGGGGCCGTCAAAATCGGAGTCGATCAGAAGATCACGCAAGTCGTCTTCGCCCAACCGTTGAGGGTCTTTGCGTCCTCCGAAGGGTTGAATCTGCCAGCCGGCGCTGCCATCGAAGGCCTGCACTGCGGTCATTCCTTGCAATGAAAAAGTCTCCCGCACCAGGTTCGGACGTGTATTTTCCTGGCTCACGGCGCCGACAAACCCGCCCGGAAGTACTGTTTTACCGGTCATGCGCATCGTCTTGAGGCCTTGGATCTTGTCCATTCCACCTTTGGCTTCGATGTTCTTGGCGACCAGTTCGTCGGCGGTTTGCGCGGAGGAGAAAAGGCCTAAACACAGTGCTGCGGGCAACAGAAGCAATCTGCAACGCATGCATGCTCCAATCTGAAGAGACAAAAGAGATTCCCTGCGGAAATGACACTTTACTCCTATTGGACGTAGTTGCCAAGCGCAGGGTAGCGGGGTTTTCCGGGACTCTTTGCGCTCTTGGCGCTGTCTTTGCGTACTTTGCGGTTAAGAGCTTTTGACCGCAAAGGGCGCAAAGGGCCTCGCGAAGTTCGCTAAGAACATCGGAATCTTGTCTTTGACTCCGCCACTCTTCTTCGATAGCCTACTGGTTCTCGAATGCCCTCCAACAGCCCAGCCATCTCGGTGCAAGGCCTGAAGAAGTCCTACGGCGACGTGCAGGCGGTGAAGGGCATTGATTTCGAAATCCAGACCGGCGAAGTTTTCGGTCTGCTCGGACCCAACGGCGCAGGGAAGACCACCACGGTAGAGATTCTGGAAGGCCTGCGCCCGCGCTCAGCGGGCCAGGTTGCCGTGCTTGGATTCGATCCCGACAAACAACGTCAGAGCCTCAAAGACCGCATAGGAGTCTGTCTGCAAGCGACGAACTTGCCGGAGAAGATTCGGGTGCGTGAGGCTTTGCAGGTATTTTCGTCGTTCTACACGCGTCATGCGGACTTGAATCAACTGCTTCGCCGCCTTCAGCTCGAAGAAAAGCGGGAAGCGTTTTATGGAACACTTTCAGGCGGCCAGAAGCAGCGGTTGGCGCTGGCTCTGGCGTTGGTCAATGATCCCCAGCTTATTTTTCTGGATGAGCCTACCACCGGTCTAGACCCGCAGGTCCGCGTCGAGATTCATTCGCTGCTGGAAGAACTCAAGAAAGAACACCGCACGATTCTGATGACCACTCATTACATCGAGGAAGCCGAGCGCTTGTGCGATCGGGTGGCGATCGTGGACGAAGGCAAGATCATCGCTTTGGACACGCCCAGCCGTCTACAACAGCAGAGCCGCCATGCGTCGAGCATCGTGGTCACCTGCGCCCGGGAATTTCCGGCGGATCGTCCTGCTTGGACGGAGGCCACACAGAGCGCGGTCGATTCCACGGGGCGCACGCTGACGGTGCATTCCCGCCGCCCAGCCGCGACACTGGTCGATCTGGTGAAGTGGATTGATCAACAGGGGCTGGAGCTCACCGATGTTCATCTTAAACAGCCGACACTCGAAGACGTGTTTATCGAGCTTACGGGAAAGAGTCTGCGCGAATGAATGCCTACAAAGCACTGATCGCGCTGGATGTGAAACTGGCCCTGCGCCAGAAGTCAGTGCTGTTCTTCAATTATTTGTTTCCTCTGGTCTTCTTCTTTGTGTTCGCACAGGCTTTTCATGCGGAGCGCGGCGCTGCCATGACCATTGTGATTGCCATGGTCATGATCATCGGCATTCTGGGCAACGGCCTGTTCGGCGCAGGAATGCGCGCCGTGCAGGAGCGCGAAGCCAACATCCTGCGCCGTTACAAAGTCACGCCCATTTCCCCCGCGCCCTTGCTGATTGCATCCACCGTGACCGGCTGGTTGATCTTCATGCCCTACGTGTTCGTGATGTTTGGTCTGGCGCATTTCATCTACGGCATGCCTTGGCCGAAAAGCATGGGATCGATCGTGATTTTTGTCTCGGTTGGCATCGCCGGATTTCGCGCTATCGGCTTGATCTTGGCCGCAGTCGCCAACTCCATGCAGGAGAGCCAGATTCTGATCCAGTTGGTTTACCTGCCCATGCTGTTCCTCAGCGGCGCGACCTTTCCATCGGCGATGTTTCCTCCGTGGCTTCTAGTCGTCACTCAGTTCCTGCCTGCGACCTATCTGGTTACCGGCGTACAGGCGATGCTGATGCGCGATGAAGGCATTATCGCCAACATCCAGCCGGTGGCGGCGCTGCTGCTGACCATGGTGGTGGGACTGTTTATCGCCTACAAACTTTTCCGCTGGGAGAAGGAAGAAAAGATCCGCAATTCAGCAAAGCTGTGGCTGGCGGCGGTGCTAGCGCCATTCTTGTGTCTTGGCTTCTGGCAGATGCACACCCGCAGCAACGTAGAAAAGACCAAGATTCTCCAGCGCCAGCTCAGCCGTAGCGAAACCTTCTTGATTCGCGGGGCCCGCATCTTTGTTGGGGACGGCGCGGTTATCGAGAATGGAGCTGTGCTGGTCCGCGGCGGCAAGATTGCGGAGGTCTACCAGAGCAATGGGCCGGATCCGAAGTCGGTCAATGCCGAGGTGGTCGAAGCCGCCGGAAAAACCATACTCCCCGGCCTCATCGATGCGCATATACATCTAGGGGCGCCCGCGGGTTTTTATCCGGACATGAAGTCGTACGATCCCGACAAGATGATGCTGCGCAATCTGGCCGCATATCTATACAGCGGTGTCACCACGGTTCGCAGTGTCGGCGACGGGCTCGACGGCATTCTGAAGACTCGTTCCAAGGTCAACAGCGGAGAAGTGCTGGGCGCGGAACTATTCACCTGCGGTCCACTGTTTACCGCGAAGGGCGGCCATGGGACGGAGTATTTCAAGCAACTGCCGGCCGGAATCCGAGAGAGCGCGGAGAAGCAATTCACCCGCATTCCTGGTTCTGTTGAGGATGCCCGCCAGCAGGTGGATGACCTGAAGAAGGCAGGCGTGGATTGCATCAAGGCGGTTCTGGAATCCGGGGCCGGCGGCCGAGTATATAACCGGCTGGATCCCGGCATATTCGCGGCGGTTGCTCAACAAGCTCATGCCGACCAATTGCCGCTCGCCGTCCACACTGGCGAACTGCGCGACGTCGAAGATGCCGTGCGGGCCCAGGCTAGTTCTATCGAACACGGGTCGTTCCGGGAGGCAATTCCAGATGCCCTGTTCGATCAAATGGCTCGTCAGGGGACTTTCTATGATCCCACGCTGAGCGTGGGTGAGGCCTTTAAGGATTTCGTGGCAGGGAAAACTGATTTACTCAAGCGTTCTCTGGTGCAGCAAGTCGGCCCGCCGGAATTGCTGCGGGGCACAGAGGAAGCCCTCGCCTCCAAAGACGCTGATGAGATTCGCGCTTCGCTCGCCCGATATCCCATCGACATGCAAATCGCAACTGCGAACCTGAAGCGCGCATACGAGCACAAGGTCGCCCTGGTCACGGGCAGCGACGCAGGGAATTTCCTTATTGTGCACGGCCCGACGGTCCAGCGAGAGCTGGAACTGTGGGTGCAGGCGGGAATTCCGGCGCCTGTGGCACTGCAAGCGGCTACATCGAACGCGGCGAGGCTGCTGGGGGCCGAGGCGCACATCGGTGCCATCCGTGCCGGGCACGATGCCGATCTGCTGATCATCGATGGCAATCCGCTGGAGGACATTACCGCAACGGAACGGATTTCCTCGGTGGTGTTCAAGGGCGAACGTATCGACAGGACGGAATTATTCGAGCAACACTAAGTGGGAGCTAGGCGATTCCCAACTTTTTCTGCATTTCTTCCAGCGAGAGCGCCTTCGTCTCCGGGTACACGAACAAGACCACGAAGAATTGCAGCACCATCATGGCCGCGAAGAATGCAAACGGATAGCCTCCAGACGAAGCCGCTAGCAGCGGGAATGTTCCAGAAATCAGCGCATTCATGAACCAATGCGAAAAGCTTCCCAGGCTTTGGCCCTTGGCCCGAACTGCATTGGGAAAGACTTCCGCCAGGTAAACCCAGATCACCGCGCCTTGCGAGAAGGCAAAACAGGCAATGTATCCGATCAGCAGGGCAAGCAGCAGGTTCTGGTGCTGGCCGGTAAAGAAAATCGCCGCCACGCCCGCCAGGCAGGCAGCCATGCCCACAGCCCCAATCAGCAGCAGAATCTTCCGTCCGATCCTGTCGATGACCGACATGGCAATCACGGTGAAAAGCAAGTTCGTGCCCCCGACGGCCACAGCCTGCAAGTTCCCCGATACTTTGCTGAAGCCGGCGTGCGCAAAAATGTCATTCAGGTAATAGAGAATCGCGTTGATCCCGGAAAGTTGATTGAACATTCCAATCGTGACCGCCAGAAAGATGGGAAAAAGATACTTCCGCGAGAACAGGGTGTCGGCAACCTGCCTATGCTCGGAATCGATGGATGCAACGATCTCCTTCAGTTCCTGCTCGAAGTCACACGCTCCGGTGTTTTGCAAAACGGTTCTGGCTTCAAGAATCCGTCCTTTCTTGACCAGCCAGCGTGGACTGCGAGGAATGGCGAACAATAGAACGAAGAACAGTGCCGCAGGGATGCCGGTTACACCCAACTCCCACCGCCATTCCGACAACCCGAAACGTTGCAGCCCGATCAGGTAATTCGAGAAATAGGCCAGCAGAATTCCGAAGACGATATTGAACTGGAAAAATCCCACCAGCCGTCCCCGGAGCTTCGCGGGAGAGATTTCCGCAATGTACATGGGGCCAAGAACCGACGATCCGCCGATTCCCAGTCCTCCAATAAGGCGAAAAACGATGAGCGCAGACCAACTCCAAGCCCCGGCGCAGCCCACGGCCGAAACCAGATAAAGAATGGCCATAATGCGCAAGCTATCGCGGCGGCCGTAGCGATCCCCGGGGAACCCGGCCAACATCGCGCCCAGGATTGTCCCTCCGAGGGCGCTGGCCACGGTAACGCCCAGCCCACCTGGTGAAAGCTGGTAGGTCTGGGTGAGGGTACTGGTGGCGCCGGAGATGACGGCGGTATCGAACCCAAACAGAAGTCCACCCAGCGCGGCAACCGCGGTACTTCTGGCCAGGTTCGGGTTCAAACTCATGCGCTAATGAGCCCCCGCCAGATACTTCGAGGGAATCGGGGTCTCGTCCGTTTCGTGCTGCCATTGCGCGCTGCTGATCCACCAGCGTTTGCCGTTGTTCATCAGTTGAATGCTGTTGATGCCGCGCGTGACCTGCGGATCAGCCGATGTCTTGCGTGATTCGTAAGTGCTCCAGACGTTGGCAATGTTTCCGTACACTTCAATCCGGTGCGCGATCTCGTGCTCAATGTGTCCGTCCTTGCCGATCCTGGCACTGACCATGTCTGTGAATTCTTGCAAAGTCATGGCGCGTGCCACCCCTTGGCCATCCTTTACGTTCACGCTGACCAATTGCGCTTGGGGCAGGAAAAGAGAACGGAATCGATCCAGGTTAAGGGTCTGTCCGGGCGGGCCTGATATCGCGATATACGACGCCCCGACAATTGCCGAGGGCGAGGACACGTCCTCTGGTCGGGCGGTCGTTCCGGGATTGCTTTGGGCGGATGCCAGTCCGCTGCCCGCCAGCAAACCGGCCAATGCGACATAGAACAAGTGAGAACGTCGCCGCAATTTTCTTTTTCCAATCTGCATATTTTCCTCTGTGAAACCTGGGATTCGTGGTCCGCTACAAAATCTTGATGTCTGCCGACGACCAATGCCCGAGGCGAACTTGACAGTTCACCGCTTCGACGGCGACGGCGTTTCGCAAGTCCGGACCCAAGTCGAGCTGCCACATCGACCAGCGTCGTGATTCCTCGGGCTTGCCGTAGATTTCCAGCCGCAGTTCCGCATCTCTCGGATGAGGTATCACGCCGAAGTCAGCCAGCGGGGCGGATAGACCTGATCCGCAAGCTTTGACGTAGGCCTCTTTCGCGGTCCAGCAGGCGAAGAAGGCTGCAAAGCGCTGGTCGGCAGGCTGCGACCGCAACCACTCCGACTCCTTTGTCGAAAAGAAACGGACGCCGAGTTGCAAGGGGTCCAGATTTTGCCGGATTCTTTCCACATCAACCCCGACGCGCCCGGCCCGAGTCACGGCGATCATGGTCGCGCCGTCGGTATGGGACAAATTGAACTGCAAGCCACGCTGTTCTGCCAGTTCCGGTTTCCCATGCTCAGCGGTGCGAAAACGCACCTGACGAGGTTCAATGTGTAGATATTGGCCCAAAGCGATGCGGAGAGACGCACGCGACAGAATGAACTGAAGGCGCGGCTCGGGAACAATGAATCGCGCTGCGCGGCCTTGCTCGTGGTGATCCAGAAGTGGGGAGAGCCGGTCGATGGCCGCTGCCTGGGTCGTCAAGTCGATATGCCAGACGTGGATCTCGTTGTCGCCCAGGATTCCGTCCAACTCGATCAGGTCCGAACCGACCGTCATGTCTGTGGATCTCCATTTAGGTGCGCCCTCATTACGCCACTCCCAGAGCGACCTACGCAGGGTTTACATATCACGGACAGTAGCTGGGCGCAAACCCGGTTTTTAGGCATAGCAATCAGTGCAGGCCGTGTATTACAATTCGCGCAATCCAGCCTGCGAAGTGGGGTCTCCAGCCCAAAAATGTCCGATTCGGCCTTAGGGGTGTTGCAGGAGCGCTGCATTCGTCATGAGAAACTTACACGAAGTGTTGCGGCAGAAGGAAATGGATCTGGCGCGGGTGCGCCAGGAAGTCGAGGCGCTTCGGTTCGTGGCGCCGTTGCTGTTTGAGCGAGACGATCAATTCAGGCATCCGCCTGAACTGCTGTCGTCGGAAATGCCACCGAAGAATCGCTGGCCGCTGGAAGTGGATGAGCCTCCCAGGCTTTCGCCAGGGGCATAAACCGGGCCAACGCCCCACTTTTGAACGACAGCCAGCCCGCCCCAGAACAATGGGGCATGATCCGGCCGAGTCTTTGAAGTGGCGATGGAAACCAGGACCGCGCTCAGCCCTGTTACTGCGAGATAGAACTAGCAGTCGCGGAAAATGCGTTGTTGGCGTTAGCGCCGATCAAGCGTATGGTGCCAACCACTAGAACCAGAATTACCGCCAACATCACGGCATATTCCGCGATGTCCTGACCCTGGTCCTCAGACCAGAGCCTGCGAAACAACTTACTCATACTTCCCCTCCACATAGAACCTAACGTGCCCTCCATGATGCCGGGCCAGAGCGCAGTTGTCAAATCGAACTCTTGGGCTTGCGAGGCTGTGGAAGCCTGGTCCGGTCTGGGCATTTAGAATGAATAAGGCATGGGAGCCGCGCTCGAATTCGAGAACGTAGGCAAGGAATACCGCAGTCTGTTCGGGCGGCGGCGGTTTCCCGCGCTCGATGGGTTCAATTTGCGGGTCGAGGTGGGGGAAATTCTCGGTTTCCTGGGACCGAACGGAGCCGGAAAAACCACTGCCATTCACCTGGCCATGGGTTTTATGCGCCCCACCAGCGGTCGCGGGCGGTTGCTGGGAGAGCCGTTCGGACATGCGGCCACGCGCAGCCGAGTGGGTTTTCTGCCGGAGAACGTTGCCCTGTATCCGCGGCGCGCGGAGCAGTTGGTCCGCTTTTACGGGACCCTCAACGGCATGAAGGCGGCGCAACTCGGACGTCGCACCGCCCAGGTGCTCGAAATTGTCCGTCTACAGGACGACGCCAAACGAAACGTGAGCAAGTTTTCCCGCGGGATGCAGCAACGCGTTGGCCTGGCCCAGGCGCTGGTCAATGATCCGGAGTTGCTGATTCTGGATGAACCGACTTCTGCCCTGGATCCCCTGGCGCGAGTCGCGGTTCGTGAGTTGCTGTTGAATGCACGAGCGGCGGGGAAAACCATCTTTCTGAGTTCTCATTTGCTTTCGGAAGTTGAATTGGTGTGCGATCGTGTGGCCGTGCTGCATCGCGGCCGGCTGGTGCGCTTGGGGACGACGGCCGACCTGCTGCAAGTGGGCCAGCGAACCCAGATCGTGGCCCGGAGGATTGCCGCGGATTGCTTTGCCGGGGCGGTTGGGCGCAATGGTGACATCAGTTTCTCCGTTCCCACCAGCCAGCAGCGCGCAGCTTTGGAACGGGTGTGGCAACTCGGGGGCGAGGTGATCAGCGTGAACCCGGAGCGGCGTTCGCTGGAAGAAATTTTCCTCCAAGTAACCGGCGACAAGTCGGTAGCGGCAGGTGCGGCATGAAACCTGTGCTCCTAATCGCGGTCAACTTCGTGCGTGAGCAGAGATGGCCCATTCTGGTTCTGTTGCTCTGGGTCCTGCTCTTGGCCTTTCTAGGATTGGCCACCGACGCGGTTCGCCAACGCGAAGACTTGCTTTTCGTTTTCAAGCAGGTCGCGGTGTACGTTCTGGCATTCAGCGTGTTCTTCGGCAGTTCGGCTATCTACAACGACCGCAGGTCCCGCCGGATTCTGAGCGTGCTGGCGAAATCGGTCAGCCGCCAGCAATATCTTTCAGGCCTGGTGCTGGGCATCACCATCGCTTGTGGAATCTATTGTTTTGCCCTGGGAATCACCGGCAGTTGGACCCTGGGCGAAGCCGGCTTCCCCATCTGGCGCGTCTGGTTTCTGATGCTTTGCCTGCTGGCGGCGTGCGCGCTGGCCGGAACTGTCGCTCTGATGTTCTCCACTTTTCTCAATCCATTCTTTGCCGCCGGGGCCACGGCTGCGGTCATGGGGTTGCCCGCCATGGTCAGCTATGTGACCGGATCGTTGCAGTGGGCATACGTAATCCCGGTATATGCGTTGGCGGCGACGGTGCTGAAGTCTTCGTTCGGGTCTCCAGGCGGGCTTTCATGGTTTCCTCTGGTATGGGCGGTCGTTGAAACGCTGGCCTTTTGGCTGCTTTCGGCGCGGGTTTTCTCCTACGTGGATATTGCGGTTTCGGTGGAGTAAGGATGGGCAGGAGTTCAGAGCTGGCATTCCGTGTTTTCGTGAAAAAACGCGGGAAACGTGATGCCATCAGTGTGACCATGCGGTAGCCGTTCGCGAGGCGTACTCAAGCACTCGGCCCGGAAGCACGCCTAAATAGATCGTTGCCACCAGGCTGATGGCCAGCGCAAATCCCAGTCCGATAGGAATTCGCGCAACCGGAACCTCCTGCTGCGGCTCGCGCATGTACATCACTACGATGATTCGCAGGTAGTAATACGCCCCTACAGCGCTATTCAACACGCCGATGATTACCAGGCCAACCAGATTGGCTTGCAGAGCGGCACTGAACACGTAGAATTTGGCGAAGAAGCCGCCGGTGATCGGAATGCCGATGAGCGAGAGGAGAAATATGGTTAACGTTGCCGCCAGCAGCGGAGACCGCCGTCCCAGGCCGGCGTAGTCTTCGAGCGTCACGTAACGTTCTCCCGCGCTGCCAAAGTGGCTGACCACGGCGAACGCGCCCACGTTCATGGCGGCATACGACGCCGTATAAAACATGGCGGCCGGAATGCCGTTGTCGGGCAAAGCCGCGAATGCGACCAACAAATATCCGGCGTGGGCGATGGAAGAGTAGGCGAGCAGGCGTTTGATGTTGTCCTGCACCAACGCGCCGAGGTTGCCGATGGTCATGGAAAGCGCCGCCACCACCCAGATCAGCCCGACTCGGCCGGGCGCATGTGCCTCGAACATAATCCGTAACAACACCGCAAACACGGCGGCTTTTGGAGCCGTGGACATGAATCCAACTACCGGCGATGGCGCGCCTTCGTAAACGTCGGGCGTCCACACATGAAACGGTGCGGCGGCTACTTTAAATGCCAAGCCTACGAACATCAGCGCAACCCCGGCATAGGCAAGCAGCGGAATCTGCCCGGAGCGGAGGACATCGCCGATGGTTGCAATGCTGGTGGAACCGGTGGCTCCGAACATCAGCGCCACGCCATACAAGAAGAACGCGGTGGCAAACGATCCCAAAAGAAAGTACTTGACCGACGACTCGCTGCTGGTGGCTGATCGCCGCCGGAATCCCGCCAAAACGTAGGTCGAGATCGAGGAGATTTCCAGCGCAACAAAGACGAGGACCAGTTCGACCGCGGAGGACATGAGGCTCATGCCCACCGCGCCAAACAAGATCAGGGCGTAGTATTCGCCGGCGCGAATCTGTTGCACTTCCATGTACTCGAAAGAGGTGAGGATAACAACGGCCGTCACCGCGGCCACCAGGAAGTGAAAGAACACGCTGAACGAATCTACCTGCACCATGTTCCAGAAGGCGAAGCCGGGATATTGTGCCTGAATAAACGTGGCGGCCAACGCCGCGAGAGCGCCAATCAGCGCGACTGCGCCCAGGGTTTTCTCGATGCGCCGATCTTCGCCTCGCCCTTTGCCCCGCCCTTCGGCGGCGGCGTCCAGCACCATCACGATCATGCCAAATACCGTCAGCACGATCTCCGGCAGCAAACGCATGTAGTCGGCAGCCTGAGGCAGCATGGCGGCGCTGTTCACCGTCCCACCACCTTGCTCACCAACACCGTGAAGGGAGCCGCCAGCACGGACTGAACCGCAGGATCGATGGCGTTCAGCCAAACCAGCGGAGCCACGCCCATGACCAGAGCAACGATGGCAGTTGGCCAAAGCGCGGCCCGCTCGCGGCCGTCAAGATCGGGCAACGTCAGGTTGACTTGGTGTGTGACTTTGCCGAAAAAGACTCGCTGGTACATCCACAACAAGTAACACGCGCTCCAGATCACGCCAGTGGCGCCCAAAACGCCGTACACAGCCCGGTCGCGAAACGCGCCACTCAACACCAGAAATTCGCCGATGAACCCGTTTAGCAGAGGCAATCCAACCGACGCCAACGTGACGAACAGGAAAAACGTCGCGTAGATTGGCATGGGTGTGGCGAGACCGCCGAAGTCAGCAATCTCGTAGGTGTGCCGCCGCTCATAGAGAATTCCGGCCAGCATGAAAAGAGCGCCCGTGGAGACACCGTGGGCGAGCATCACGAACGTCGCGCCATCGAGGCCCGCCTGCGTGAAGCTGAAAATCCCAAGGACCACGAAGCCCAGGTGGCTGATGGAAGAGTAGGCGATCAGCTTTTTCAGGTTGGGCTGCACCATGGCGACCAGCGCGCCGTAAATGATGCCGATCAGCGCCAGGATCATGACCCACCAGGCATTGCTGCGGGATTGATCCGGAAATAGGCCGAGGTTGAAGCGCAGCATACCGTACGTACCCATCTTCAGCAGGACTCCGGCCAGCAGAACTGAGCCGGCCGTAGGCGCTTCGACGTGTGCGTCAGGTAGCCAGGTGTGGAACGGGAACAGCGGAACCTTGACCGCGAACGCGATGAAGAATCCCAGGAAAAGCCAGGGCGCAGCGGTGGCAAAACCCTCCACTTGCCCGCTGCGGATTGCCGCTTGCACACTGACGAAGTCGAATGTTCCAGTCTTCGCGTAAAGCCACAAGATTCCTGCCAGCATGAACATCGAGGCAATCATGGTGTACAGAAAGAATTTCACTGCTGCGTACACTTTGCGCCCGTGCCCGTACATGCCGATCAGCAGCGCCATGGGAATCAGCGTGGCTTCCCAGAAGAAATAGAAGAGGAACAGGTCGAGCGCGGTGAACACCCCGATCAGCGCCGTCTCCAGCACCAGCAGCAAGATGAAGAATTCCTTTGTCCGGTCGTGGATCGACTTCCACGAGATCAGCACGCACAGCGGGGTGAGAAAAGTGGTGAGCACCACCAGCCACATGGAAATGCCGTCCACACCCATGTGGTAGTGGATGTTGGGATTGGAAATCCATTGCCGGTTGATTTCAAATTGAAATCCCGCCTGGGTGCGAGCCAAGTGCACCGGCAGATGCAGTGACAGAACGAAGTCAAGCAGCGTTACCACCAGTGCAAATACGCGAATGTCGCGATCCCGCCTCGGGAATAACAGCAGCAGAATGCCTCCGGCCAAAGGAACGAAGGTGACCAGGCTGAGGATCGCGTTGTCGAGGGCTGTGGTCATCGGGTTCCCATCCAGACCATATAAAAGATGACTACTGCAGCCCCCGCTGCGACCCATCCTGCGTAGGATCGAATGTTGCCCGACTGCATGTGCCGAACCGCGTCGGAGACTTCGCGCGCTCCGTCGGCGCTGTCGTCCACGGCAGCGTCAATGACATCCTGATCGATCCCGTGCCACAGCAATTTCGTGGAACCATCGATCAGAGGCTTGACGAACACAGTTGCGTAGATCTCATCCACCCAGTATTTGTTCAGGACGGCCTGGTAGAAGCTACCCAGCGAAGTGGCAATCCGTGCGGGCAGTTGCGGGCGACGGTGGTAGAGTTGCCAGGCGAGCAGAAAGCCGAGTAGCGCTGCCCCGACGGAAATGCCGGTTAGTAGGGTCTCTGACGAGCTTTCCTTCCGGGGTTCAGCCGGCGTCGACGGGGGTTCGGCTACGGAACTCGTGACGGTCTGCGCATGAAATACCGGCGACAGAAATTTGTCGAACCGTTCGCTGCCAATCCAGCCGCCGCACACCGAGAGCAAGGCGAGAATTACCAGCGGGGCCAGCATGATCGCCGGGCTTTCGTGAACGCCGCTATGGCCGTGCTCACCATGCCTATGGCCGTTGTCAGCATGCTCTTCGCCGCGATACTCCCCGAAGAACGTCAGGAACCATTGCCGGAACATATAAAAGGAAGTGAGAAACGCCGTGAACACGCCAATCGCCCAATACACCCAACTCCCGTAGGGACTGGAGTATGCCTGCCACAAAATCGCGTCCTTGCTGAAGAAGCCCGCCAATGGCGGAAATCCCGCGATGGCAAAAGTTCCCGCGGTCATGGTCCAGAATGTCCAGGGAATCTTGGTTCGCAGGCCGCCCATGCGCCGCATGTCCTGCTCACCGCCTACCGCGTGAATCACTGATCCGGCAGCCAGGAACAATAAACCCTTGAAGAAGGCGTGCGTCATCAAGTGAAAAATTCCCGCTGAAAACGCTCCCACTCCGCAAGCGATAAACATGTATCCCAACTGCGAAACCGTGGAATATGCCAGCACCTTCTTGATGTCCGTCTGGCACACGCCGATAGTCGCCGCAAACAGCGCTGTCAGCGTACCGATGATAGCGACTACCATCAGAGCGGTCGGCGCACGTTCGAAAATCACATGCGAGCGCGAGACCATATAAACACCGGCGGTTACCATAGTGGCCGCGTGGATCAAGGCGGAAACCGGTGTGGGACCTTCCATGGCGTCGGGCAGCCAGACGTAGAGCGGGAGCTGCGCCGACTTTCCCGCTGCGCCGACCATCAACAGCAGACCGATCGCAGTCAGCAGACCCGCGCCGCCGATTTCCGCACTCATCGGCGTCACCCGTTGCGACACCTGCACAAAATTGAGCGATCCAAAATGCTGAATCATCAGGAAAAGTGCAATCAGGAATCCGAAATCGCCAATACGGTTGACGATGAACGCCTTTTTTCCTGCCGACGCCGCAGAATCCTTGGTGAACCAGAACCCGATCAGCAGATACGACGCCAGTCCCACGCCTTCCCAGCCGATGAACATCAGCAGATAATTGCTGGCCAACACCAGGGTCAACATGAAAAACATGAACAGGTTCAGATAGCTGAAGAAGCGGTAGAATCCGCCTTCTTCCCACATGTAGCCGACGGAGTAGATGTGGATGAGAAACCCCACCCCGGTCACCACCAGCAGCATGACCAGCGAAAGCTGGTCCAGATAGAAGGCAAAATCAGCTTGAAAGTCTCCGGCGCGAATCCAGGCGGCCAGCATCTCGATGTGAGGGGCGCTCAGAGAAGAGAACTGAGACGCAATCCACAACGCCATAGCAAACGCCGCGGCGCTGAACAGGAGCGCGACAGCCACGGCCGTCTGCCGGGAGAAACGCTTCCCGAACAGTCCGTTGATGGCTGCGCCGATCAACGGCAGCACCGGAATCAGCCAGAGATGCAGGTTCGGCGTCATAGTTTGAGCAGATTCACCTGGTCCACATTCAGAGTCTCACGCGTTCGGTAGACCGCAATGATGATCGCCAGTCCCACCGCCGCTTCCGCCGCTGCCACCACCATCACAAAGAACACGAACACCTGGCCGCTGAGCGCTTTCCACTGCGCGGCAAAGGCGACGAACGAGAGATTCACGCCGTTGAGCATCAGCTCAATCGACATGAAGATGGTGATGATGTTGCGCTTGATCAGAAATCCAGTTACCCCGCAGGCAAACAGGATCCCGCTGAGCACCAGATAATAGGAAACCGGTACCATCAGTCTTTCCTCCTGGCCGATTCCGGCGGGGCGGCCAACACGACAGCTCCCATGATTGCAATCAGCACCAGCACCGAAGTGACCTCAAAAGGCAGCAGGTAGTCATGGAAGAGCAGCCAGCCGATGGTCTTCGGCGGCCCGGGCAGCGCTCCCACCGCTAGCGACTGATTTCCCGAATGCTCCAGCAGCACCCACGCGATCAGCAAACTTCCCACCAGCATTCCGGGAATGCCGAACAGCATCGCCACCCGGCTGCCTTGGGTGCGTTCTTCTACTCCCGCATTCAGCAGCATGATGACGAAAACAAACAGAACCATGATGGCGCCGGCGTAGACGATGACCTGCACGGCGGCGACAAACTCCGCGCCCAGCAACAGATATTCCGCCGCCAGCGAACCCATTACCACCACCAGCGACAACGCGCTGTTGATGGGGTGCCGCTGCACCAGCAGGTTGACCGCTCCCGCCACGCAAACCGCACCGAACGCCAGAAATAAGATCAAATGGAGCATTTTTCAGTTGGCTACGATCGAATCGCCACTACCAGCGCTGTCACCACCAAGTTTGCAATCGCCAGTGGCAGCAAGAACTTCCAGCCAAACGCCATGAGTTGGTCATAACGGAAACGCGGCAGCGTGCCGCGTACCCATATATAAAGAAAAAGAAAAGCAAAAATTCGCAGCGCGAACCAGAATACCGGCAGCAACGCTTGCAACAGCGGCGGGCCAAACAGCGGTCCATGCCATCCGCCCAGAAACAGCAGCGATGCCAGGCAGGCCACAGTGATCATGTTGGCGTATTCGGCCATGAAAAACATGGCAAATTTCATGGCGCTATATTCCGTGTGGTAGCCGGCCACCAGTTCGGTTTCCGCTTCCGGTAAATCGAACGGGATACGATTGGTTTCGGCGTAGGCCGCCATCAGGTAGATAAAGAATGCGATGAACTGGGGGAAAATGTTCCAGCGCGGGATGAATCCTAAATAGGTTCCCGACTGCGCATCGACAATTTCGCGCAGGCTGAAACTGCCCGACAAAATCAGCACGCCCACCAGCGACAGTCCCAACGCGATCTCGTAACTCACCATCTGTGCGCTGGCCCGCAATCCGCCCAGCAGCGAATACTTGCTGTTGGAAGACCACCCCGCCAGCGCCACGCCGTAGACGCCCAGCGAAGTAACGCCCAGCACAATCAGCAGGCCGATGTTGACGTCTGCGATCTGCAAGGATGTCTGAATTCCGCCGATGGAAATCGAGTTGCCCACCGGGATGACGGCAATCGAGGTGAGCGCAAATACCAACGCCAGCATGGGCGCCGCGATGTAGAGCGGCTTGTACACATGGGGCGGAATCAGGTCCTCTTTGAACAGGAACTTGACGCCGTCTGCCAAGGGCTGCAGCAGGCCAAAGGGGCCGACCCGTGTGGGTCCCCAACGATTCTGCATGTGGCCCACGACCTTGCGCTCCAGCCAGACGGTATAGGCCACCGCCGTGAGCAGCACAACCATTGCGATCACAGTCTTGATCAGCGACACGGCGACGAAAGTTTCAACGCTCAACAATCCAGGTCTTCCTCGAAAGCTTTACTAGCTGCCTAAAGAATGACGCCACAGGACTCAATCCGCGGCGACTTCCTCCGCTGGCTGCCGTTGCCGGTTTTCCATCACTGAGTTCAGCGCGCGGGAATAACGGCCCAAGGTTCCAGACGTAAACAAAGTGTCGTTGGCCGGCGCGATTAGTGCGGGATCGTGCAAAGCTCCGGCTCCGCTGCCCGACAACGTGGTGTGCTGATCGTTTCCGGCCTGAAGATTGGCACGGGAAACGCCGTACCCCAGCACCAACCGCTGAATTTCATCAAGAATCGCCGTGGGATCGAAGGGGCTCATTTTGGGCTCCAGACCCTGAGCCTCGAGCCACACACCGTGACGATCCACTTCGCCGGATTGCGCCCCGCGCGACTGACCCATATCGGAGTGAGTTCCGCGGCTGAAGGGAACCAGCTTGCTAACTTCGAAGCCCATCGCATCCGCGATGCGTACCATCATTTCAAAGTCCGACTTGACGCCCGTGATCTCTCCAGCTTTTTGCAAGAACTGCACATCGCCGCAGGTGTTGGTGAAAGTTCCCGATTTCTCGTACGCGTTGGCCGCGGGTAGAACCACGTCGGCGATTTGCGCAGTTTCGGTGAGAAACATGTCTTGCACGACCACGAAACTCTGCGAAAAGCTGAAGGGATCAACGCCAAGCCGGCCGACTGGATTCGCTCCCACCACGTAAAACGCTTTCAGATTGCCGGCTTTCGCGCTTTCGATCATCTGCGGCAGAGTGAGTCCCGGCGTCTGAGGAACACCACCCCACTCTTCGCGCCATTTTCCGGCGTCCGACATCGGGTGGTAGCCGGGCAGAAGATCGGGATAGAGTCCCATGTCGGCAGCGCCCCGCGAGTTGGCGTAGTCGCCGAGGCAGACAAACTTCGCGCCCGGTATCGCAGATCCAAACTTTACCAGCGATGCAATGTCCTGGCCGCGAATCTCCGATCCAAAAATAATGACAAGATTCTGCTCCCCGCGCAGTTTGTCGCGCAGCGCGGTGCAGACGTCGCGTTTCGTTTTCTCGCTCGCAAGTTCGCCGACAGCCGAGTCGTCTCCTGCTAGGAACCTCGCCACATTGCCTTCGCTTCCGGCGGGAATCTCGACGAAACCTGCGGCCTGTCTTCGCAGCTTGATGGGCTCCGAATTGATTACGTGCAACCGTGCCTTGTGCAGGCGGACATTGTTGCGAATTTGCCACGCAAGCAAAGGATGTTGTTCGGTAGGATTGTTACCGATCAGCAAAATCGCCGGCGCATTGAACACCTCACGCATGCTGGCGGTGGCTTCCAGCTTGCCGCGAAGAGCAGCCGCCAGGGCAGGGAAGTCAGCGGTACGATGGTGGTCAATGTTGTTGGTTCCCAGCACCACGCGCGCGAACTTTTGCAACAGGTAATTCTCTTCGTTGGTGGTGCGGGTTGAGCCGACCACGCCAATTGCCTGTCCACCAGCGCTGTCACGAACTTCTTTGAACCGCTGTCCGATCAACTCAAACGCTTCTTCCCAAGTCGAGGGAGTGAGCCGCCCATCCTTGCGAATCAACGGCTGCGTGAGGCGGTCTTCGTGATTGGCAAAATCGAAGGCATAGCGGCCTTTCATGCACAGGAAGTCGCCGTTGATGCCGCTCTTATCGCGATTGTCGCCGCGCACGATCTCCATGCCGGTGTCGGCCCGCCGCACGCCCAAAGTTGTCTTGCAGCCATCGGCACAGTGGGTACAAGTCGTGCCCACGTGCTTCATCTCCCAGGGACGAGTCTTGTAACGATATGCGCCCGAAGTCAGCGCGCCCACCGGACAAATGTCGATGCACATGCCGCATTCTTCGCACTCGAGATGGTCTTCTTTATTCGGGGCAATCACCGAACTGACGCCGCGGTTCTGCACCCCTAGCGCCCACACGTCCATGCCTTCGCCACAAACCCGCACGCAGCGGTAGCAAAGAATACAACGCGGCCGGTCAAAATAGACCACCGGCGACCACTGCTGCTCCTCACGATGGTTCTTAATGTCGATAAATTTCGACTCGGCGGCACCGTAGGAGAATGTCATGTCCTGCAATTCGCATTCGCCGCCGGCATCGCACACTGGGCAGTCGAGCGGATGGTTCCCCAGCAGCATCTCGACCATCGATTTCCGCGCCTGATGGATCTCGGGAGTATCCGTGCTCACGGCCATGCCCTCGGAGATGACCGTGGTGCAGGCAGTTTGCAGCTTGGGCATCTTCTCAACCTTCACCAGGCACATACGGCATGCGCCCTGTAGCGACAGATTAGGGTAGTAGCAAAACGAAGGCACTTCGATGCCCACGCTCTTGCAGGCCTCAATCAGCAGTGTCCCCGCCGGAGCGGTGACCTTCTTGCCGTCGACTGTGATGTTCACGTCAGCCATAAAAATTGTCGTCGGTCCTTGGTCGTTCGTCGTTGGCAAACCGGCATCGCCGTCGTGTGAGCCAACGACCAACGACGGACGACCAACGACCCTATGCCATTATCAGTTCTGCTGCGCCGGCCTTCTCAAACGGGCAGGGCCGGCCCTCCAAATGATCCTCGAACTCTTTGCGAAACTTCTTCACGATCGAAATCGTCGGCATGGCGGCCGCATCTCCCAGCGGACAGAACGTGCGTCCTAGCATGTTTTCCGAGAGATACTGAATGTTGTCGATGTCTTTCTTTACCCCGCCGCCGGAGTGGAACCGAACCAGCGTTTTCTTCAGCCAGTCCGTGCCCTCGCGACAGGGGATGCACCAGCCGCAACTCTCATGCTGATAAAATTTCATGATCCGCAAAGCAAATTTCACCATGCAGGTAGAGTCGTCCACCACCACCAGGCCCCCGGACCCCAGCATGGAACCAGCTTTCATCATGGAGTCGAAATCCATAGAGACATCGATTTCGCTAGCGGTCAAAATCGGACAGCTCGAACCTCCCGGAACCACAGCCTTCAGCGTGCGTCCATTGGGAATGCCGCCGCCCACGTCGTAAATCATCTTCTTGAGGTTGTAACCCATGGGCAGTTCGTACACGCCCGGGCGGTTCAGGTGTCCGCTCAAACAAAACAATCGGGTCCCGCCATTCTTAGGCGGCCCCAGTTTGGCATACCATTCCGCGCCGCCGAGCAGGATATGCGGCACGCTGGCCAGCGTCTCTGCATTATTAATGACGGTCGGCCCGCCCCACAGACCGACCACGGCCGGGAACGGAGGCCGGATTCTCGGAATGCCACGCTTGCCTTCGAGCGATTCCATCAGCGCCGACTCTTCTCCCACTTCGTAAGCGCCCGCGCCTCCGTGCCAATAAACTTCGAAGTCGTATCCGCTGCCGAAAATGTTCTTGCCGAGAAAGCCTTTGGCGTAGGCGTCGCGAATCGCCTTCTGCATGATCTCCAGCAAGTAGCGATACTCGCCGCGAACGTAGATGTATCCGGCGTGCGCCCCGGTGGCAATTCCTGCGATCACGACGCCTTCGATTACCGCATGGGGATCATGCTCGAAAATCAAACGGTCTTTGCAGGTGCCAGGTTCGCTTTCATCGCCATTGCAGAGAATGTATTTCGGCTTCGCCGACTGCTTGGGAACAAACGACCACTTCATTCCCGTGTTGAAGCCGGCCCCACCCCGTCCGCGCAGCCCCGAGTCTTTCACCAGGTTGACGATGGCATCAGGCTGCATGGCGAGCGCCTTCTGCACTGCTTTATAGCCATCGAGTTGCAAATAGCGGTCGATGTCAGCCGCACCCTGGCCAAAACGCCGGGAGACGACCTTCACTTCGTCGGGATGGGAGACCAAGTCAGCCATTCGCCTACTGCGTCGCTTTCTTCCTGTACTCGTCCAAGACTCTGTCCATTTTTTCCGTAGTCAGGTTCTCGTGGAAGGCGTAGTTCACCTGCACTGCCGGCGCCCAGCTACAGGCGCCGATGCATTCGACCTCCTCCAGCGAGAATATTCCGTCAGAGGTCGTGCCCTTGTTCCCAATCCCCAGCCGGCCTTTGCAGTGATCCAAAAGTTCTTCCCCGCCGCGCAGCAAGCAGGCAATGTTGGTGCAGACTTGCACGTTGTACTTGCCGCGAGGCTTGGTGGTCAGCATGGAGTAGTAGCTGATCACGTTGCGCACCTCGAGTTCGGTCAGGTCCATGCGGCTGGCAAGTTCCGAGATGACTTCATCTGTCAGGCAGCCGACTTCGTCCTGCGCGTAAAGCAGGGTGGGAACCAGCGCAGAACGTTTCGTCGGATAATGCGTGAGCATCTCCGCGAAGCGAGTTTCGAATTGATCCGAAAAGTTCATCTTCTGTCGCCCTTCTCTGTGATCCTCTGTGGTGGCGTCTTTTTTAACCACAGAGGACACAGAGGTTCACGGAAACAATTCACCGGTCGATCTCTCCGAGCACAATGTCGATTGACCCGATTGCCGCCACCACGTCCGCGATCAGTTTTCCTTCGCACATTTTCGGCAGCAATTGCAGGTTCGCCAGGCACGCCGAGCGCATGTGCACACGGTAGGGCTTGGCGGTTCCATCGCTCACGATGTAATAGCCCATTTCGCCGCGCGGCGACTCCACCGCTTGATACACCTCGCCTGCCGGCACCGCAAAGCCCTCCGTAATAATCTTAAAGTGGTAGATGAGCGCTTCCATCTGCGTCTTCATCTTCTCGCGGTCGGGCAAAACCACTTTGGGGGCGTCGGCCTTGATCGGTCCTTGGGGCATACCATCCAGCGCCTGTTGCACAATTCCGATCGATTCGCGCAGTTCTTGTACCCGGCACTCGTACCGGGCGAAAACATCGCCTTCCTGCGACACCGGTACCTTGAACTTGAAATTCTCGTAGCCCGAGTAGGGCATGTCTCGGCGCAGATCGAAGTCCACACCGCTGCCGCGTAACGTTGGACCACTAGCGCCCAGCGCGATCGCATCTTCCGCGGTGATCCGGGCTACGCCCTTGGTCCGCATTTTCCAGATCGGATTTCCCGTCAGCAGGTTCTCGTATTCGTCGACTTTGGAAGGGAAGCGGTTGGCGAAATCCCGCACCCGGTCAAAGAAATCCAGCGGCGGTTCCAGCGCCACTCCCCCGATCCGAAAATATGAGGTCATCATGCGCTGCCCGCTTACCGCTTCAAACAAGCGCAGGACATCTTCGCGCTCGCGGAAGCAGTAGAGGAAAACGGTTAACGCACCAATGTCCATGGCGTGGGTGCCCAGCCAGACCAGATGGGAGTTGATCCTGGTCAGCTCATTCAATAAGACCCGCAACCATTGCGCCTTCGGCGGAATCTCCAGCCCCAGCAGCTTTTCCACGGCCAGCGCATAGCACAGATTGTTGGTCATGGGGCAGAGGTAGTCGATGCGATCGGTGAGCGGCACCACCTGCTGGTAGAACTTGGCCTCGCAAGTCTTCTCGATGCCGGTATGCAGATAGCCGATGTCAGGCATGATCCGCACAATGGTTTCGCCGTCGATCTCCAAAATCACGCGCAGCACGCCGTGGGTGGACGGATGTTGCGGCCCCATGTTCAGAATCATGGTGCGATCCTGCGTGGGTTCGAGCGCGATCGTAGACGAGAGGTGGGCCATGAGATCTAGCGGTAGCCCTCCACGGGATAATCCTGGCGCAGCGGATGGCCTTCCCAGTTCTCCGGCATTTGAATGCGCCGCAGATACGGATGCCCGGTGAAACGGATTCCAAACAAATCGAAGACTTCGCGCTCGAAGAAGTTGGCCGCCGGCCAAACCGAGGTGACCGATTCTACGGCCGGGCTATCGCTGCCCAACCGCACCTTCAGCCGCACCCGTTCCTTTTTGGGAATCGAAAGCAATTGATAGACGATTTCAAAGCGCGGCTCCGCGGGATGCCAATCCACGCAGGTCACATCCGACAGAAAATTGAAGGGGCAGTTCGCGTCGTCCCGCAACAACGCGCAGGCTTCGCGCAGGGAAGAACGCTCCACGTAGATGCTGAGTTCGTCGCGATCGAACTTCGCTCCTTCAACCGCTGCCAGATTCCAGGAGCGCAGCCGCGCCACCGCAGGGTGATCCTTCAACTGCTCAAGGTCGGTGATGGCCGGGGTCAGCACTAGACCTCACCTCGGCGGGAAGAAGTGGCCGCGCCCCAGTCCAGAACGCCCTTCTTCCAGACGTAGAAAAAGCCCACCAGAACGATCCCGATATATACCAGCATCTCCCAGAAACCAAACATCTTAAGCTGGCGCAGGATGACCGCCCAGGGGTACAGGAAGATGGCTTCCACATCGAACAAAATGAAGAGCATGGCCACCAGGTAGAACTTGACCGAGAAGCGCTCGCGGGCGTCGCCGACGGGGGTCATCCCGCATTCGTAGGGGGACATTTTGGCCCGCGTGGGTTTGCGATAGCCGATGAGCCAGGAAAGTCCGACGATCACCGACGCCAAAGCACCTGCTACGATGAAATGAATCAGCAAGGGCAGGTAACGCGCGAAATAATTGTCCGGCATAGGGGAGCTATATATAATTCGCAGCCAAGGATTGCCTAAACATTCTAGATTAGATTTCGCAGTTGGGAGTGTCAAGCAACCCGGCGGCGTGGTAACGGACTTTTAACAATCGCCGCCGCAGCCCGTTCACGGGATCAACCGAAGACCATGATTTTTGGCTTCAATACCGATGTGAAGCACCAGGACACGGTCTACCACGTGCAGAGCGAGGCCCGTGAGAACGAACTGCTATTGCAGACCCAGGTGTTTGTGCGCGGACGTTGCATCGGCAAGCGCGCGATTTCCTACGCCGACAAAGCCTCCGGATCGGGTTTCACCGATCAACAGAAAGAAGGAATCCTGCGCGACCAGCATCGCATGGTGCTCGATGCGATTCGGGACGGCCGGCTGGACGCGGTTCTCGACAAACGAGACACCCCGGAATCGCTGGCTGCCATCAAAGAGTTGGACGTGCAATGGCTGAATGCTGAGTCCGTGCATTCTGACCGACAGTTGCTCCTCCGCCTGCGGGTCACCGATAGCGGCGCCACCGTCGAAGGCGCCCGGTTAACTGTACGCTTCGCGCGTCCTGACGCCGCACCCTTTTACTTGCAAGTGGCTACCGGATTGGACGGCGATGCCGAAATGAAGATCGATGTCGACGAATCTTCACTCCCCGATTCCGCGATTCTGGTGCAGGCCAGCTATTCCGGTCGCACTGCCACGCGCAAGTTCCAGCTGCGAAAAGTTGAAGCCTAAGCCGGCCACTTGTCTGCGAACATCTCCGGCTGCGACAATCCTTGACAGATGAAACTGCACATCAATGGAGAACCGCGCGATTTCGTGGTCCCGCTTTCGCTCTCCGGATTGCTCGAACAGTTGGGCATGAAAGCTGACCGGGTCGCGGTTGAACTGAATCGCGGCATCGTTCCCCGTGAGCAGTGGGACGAAACCACCCTCGGCGATGGTGATCGGCTGGAGATCGTTCACTTCGTAGGCGGGGGCTAAGTTTCCAACCCGACGCCTAGGCAGGAACTCCTCTAGTCACCCCCTTATCCACAGAATGTTTCCTTGACAGCCTCCCAGTCGCGCCTAAAATGTTTAAAACATTTAGGTATTCGATTGTTTGAAACATTTTGGGACAGAAATGCAAGGGCCATTCACAACCCGCGAGGTGATTCAGTTCACCGGCATCACCCCCCGCCAGCTTCAATGGTGGGACGAGCGCGGAATTGTGGTTCCGGCGCGAAAAGGGCATCGCCGCCTGTATTCGATGGAAGACCTGGCCGAGGTGGCGGTGATCTGCGAATTGCGGCGGCGCGGGTTTTCTTTGCAGCGGGTACGCAAGGTGATGCGTTTTCTACAGCGGGAATTCAGCAAGCGCCTGGCTGAGACGGTAAGCGGAACCTCTGAGTACCACTTGCTTACCGACGGAAAGACGCTCTATCTGGAAACTTCAGCGCGTCAGATTGTCGATATCTTGAAAAACTCGCGACAGCCCATGCTGTCTATTTGTCTTACGGACGCGGTACGGCAGGTGCGCGCGGAGATTCGCGCCAAAAAAAATAATGGCAGTATCACCAATCGCTCATCACGCAAAGCTGGAACGGCTTCATAGCAGGGAAGTTTGGTTCCAATGATTCGGACTCACAAGGAGGCCACATGGTTGGAGAGCTGGACGTCCTGAGCGAATGGATCCCGGAACAGATGCTCCCCGGCACAGTCTTTGTGCTGGAAAATGCAGGTCGCGTCGGCGAAAAGGAAGATCCCTATTGGGCGGTGCTCTCCTGCCCAGAGTGTGGCACGCTGGGCCTGATCACCCGCAAACAACTCGCGGGATTGCTGCCGGTGATCTGTGGTTCCCAAGAGTGTTCCGCGCAGTTCTTCATCAACGACAGCGAAGTGGTGATCCGCAAACCGTTCTGATTCAGGGTGCGGGTTCACCTAACTTTGCACTGTGACGGCGGTCACAGAGGTCTGCAATCTCAGGAACTACTCTAACTGTGTAACAACCCTGGAGGGCATTATGCGTGCTCGCGCTTTGCTCCTCGGCCCTTTGCTCTTCGGCGTCTGTCTGTGGGCTCCGCAACTTCCGGCGAAAGATAACAGCACCTCCGCTCACCCCGCCAAACAGACGAAAGACTTCAGCAAGTTCGTGGATATTCCTGGCGCGGAGAAAACCGGGCCGGAGCAGTGCCAGCAGTGCCACAGCGAGCCCGCCAAGAACTTCCGTCACAGCTTCCATGCGATGCAGGACATCGAGTGCGAACAATGTCACGGTGCGGGCAGTCTGCACGCCGCGGCCGGTGCATATTCGAAGGACAAAATCATCAGCTTTCGTGATCGTTCGCCTGAGGCGAGCAATGGCGTTTGCCTGAGTTGCCACGCGAAGTCGGAGCATGTTCGGAACTGGTTCTCGGGAGCGCATCAGGCCCAGGACCTGAAGTGCATCGATTGCCACACCATTCATGGCGAGGCTAAGGCCGAGAAGAAAGCGTTCGAGTCCCGGCTTCAACTGAATGACAACTGCTTGCGGTGCCATAAGACCCAGGCCGCTCAAGCCGATCTGCCATACCATCACCCCATCCGCGAAGCCAAGATGAGTTGCTTGGATTGCCATGATCCACACGGGGGTGATGCCGGAAACAATCTGAACTCGGCCAACACCAATGAGCTCTGTTTCAGGTGCCACGCCGAGTATCAGGGGCCATTTTCGTACCAGCATCCGCCGGTCAACGAAAGTTGTCTGAAGTGTCATTCCGCGCACGGTTCGCCGAACCAGAATTTGCTGGAAGTGAGCCAACCAGCGCTGTGCTTGCAGTGTCACTCGGCTCACCACAACGGCGCCAGCTTGCCATTAGTTGACAGGTGCACCAACTGCCATAACGCTATTCACGGCAGCGACACATCTTCTGCCACCGGGGGAAGCGTGTTGATCGATAAACCTTAGTCTCGCGGTCGGTTTGGCACTGGGCTTGAGACAGGGAGGGCTGCAATGAAAAATGTTCCCGTGTCACTCATCCTGACAATGGTTGTGATGTGTCAGAGCCAGGCACAGCAGTCCAGCCCGAGTTCTCAGCCTGGGGAGAATACATCCGACGTCAGCTACCATCTGGTCACGCTCGCGCCGCAGTACCGGTTCCTGAGCACCAGCGGAAACCCGAGCCGAGTAGGGGAATACGACAGCCTGCAACAGTCCTTCGGCGGCGACGTCTCGGTAAACGAAGTGTATTTTCCGCAACACTTGACCTTTCGGTACACGGCCGATTTTCGCAGCCAGGACGACTACGATATGAAGGCGGGGCTCAACCTGGGAAAATGGCTGGACATCGGCTTCGATTCCCGCAGCTTCATCCGGCACCTTGATGACAACTCCTATTTTGCCTCCAGCGTGATTTCCCCGGACATCGTGCGCACCGACTCGATTCCCCCCGATTCACTGCTCGGCATCCGGCGCAGGATGAATTCGGCTCACGCCAAGGTGAAACTGCCCAACCTGCCGATCAAGTTGTTCGTCAAAGTTGGCTGGCAGGCACGGGAGGGTCAAAGCCAAATGCAGTACTTCGACATGGGCGGCGACAACCAGTGCGGTACCTGCCATTCCTATTCGCAGCTCCGGCCCCTCAACTACACCACGCGGAACATTGCCGGCGGAGCGGAAGTCACGCTAGGCCGAGTGAAGCTGACCTACCAGCACGAGTTCCGCAGTTTCAACGACCGCATGCAGAACCCAGTGAACTTTTTTGGATTAACCGGCAGTCCCACGGAGCCGCTTCCCGCGGGACCTCCGCAAGTTCAATTCACGCTGCCCGGTTTCTACGCCCACAACGTCCTGCCCAGTCACCAAACCCAGGCCGACTCGCTGCAAGTGAGCGCGGCTATGGCACACCATCTTACGTTCAATGGCGACGTTAGCTACGCCCGCACCGACGACTTGTACACCGGTCACAATCAGAACGCTCTGAATGCCGACGCCACGCTCAACTGGAACCCTATTTCTCCGCTGCGCGTGATTGCGGATTTCCACCAGCAAAATTTGCTTAATGATTTCGTGCCTTCCTATTTCTTATATGGCGACCCGTCCCTGCACCGGCACTGGGCTGGGCTCAAGCTTCAGTACCGTTTAACGCGGCAAGTAGACCTCGAAGCCTACTACAAGCGCCTGAATGTTACCCGGTCCAACGCATCCTTATGGCCACAAGTGTATTCACCGGACAACTTCGATCCACTCCTGGTGATTCCAACCAGCTTCAGCAACATAGTGGGCACAGCGGTGCATTTCCACACCAATCAGTTCTGGAATGTGAGGGCCGGCTATGAATGGACGGGTACGCACGATCCCGGCTTTGTCACCGATCCTGGCACCAATCACAGCGTGTTTGGGGATGTCACCATTACGCCTGTGCAGTGGTTCAGCTTCACCAACGATGTGCGCGTGATTCTGCAACGGTCGTTTCCCGCGGTTCAGCGAGACAATAACCTGTATACCGAGACCAGTTTCGTGACTATCCGGCCGGTCCCGCAGTGGAGCATCAGCACGGGATATACGTACCTGGAAGACAATTTGCAGACGGAAATGAGGTTCGCCAACGATCCAGCTGTAGGTCTCTACCAAGCACTGGTCCCATATAAACAGCTCAGCCAAACGTACTCTGTGCGTTCCTCCTACGAGATCAAGAAGCGAGTGGGGCTTAACTTCAACTTCGCGCACTCTGCGGCCCACAGCGGTTTCCGGCCGGACGTCAATCCGGCGGATTACCCGCTTTTCCCCGGCGCCGTTTCGGTTGCTGGCTACACCTCGGACGCCAACTTTGCCCAAAGCTTTGCCAACGCCCTCGCACTGGGTTCGGGACTGGTCTCGCAGGTTGACGTACCCCAGGCAATACTTGGAGCTACCGGTGACTATCACCTCCCATCCGGGTACGACGCGGGCCTGCGTTTCAATTACGGCAGCTATACCGACTTCATTCGTCCGGATCTGACGGGCAAGCTGAGATCGTACACTGCCTTCCTGGGGCGGACCTGGTAAC
>JBKQLO010000176.1:0-6735 GCA_052147055.1 Terriglobales bacterium | reverse complement strand
GAGGCGTCCCCACATCCGATAAGCAGCATACTGGACGAGGTGAGCATGAGACCGAGGAGCAGGGCTAGGATACTTAACGTCCGTACTGATGCCATAGCGTTCTGTCCACTCTAAGTCGCCGGTCAATAAGTAATAATCCTATCCCTTGCGAATGAACGCTGTAAACAGGCGTCTCTGACAATGTCGGCGGTGTCAAGCGTTTTTTGAGCGTACTGCTCCTTGCACTCCTGCAATTCGTGTAAGATTCTGGAGGCGAGTACAGTGCACCGCTTCCGTGCGGGTTGATCCTGCCGGGCTGATTCGAGATGGGCCGGCGTTTGTTATCATCCAACGACGATACTCCCCAATTACCAGGTAGAACCGCGGCCTTTGGGCTGGCGGCACATTCCTGTCAGGAGAAACTGAATGGCGAAAATTGCAAAGACCGCCGACCGGAAAAAGGTCATGGATACAACGAAATCGACCGCATGACACAAGTGCGGCAAGGATACCCGCATCGTCAAACGCATGAAAGATCGCGAGCGCGGCGTGCCCGGCGGAATCTATATTTCGTGCTCGGCCTGCGAGTTTTTTGAAAAGCTGTGAAGTCAGTTCTGAGCAAGAACCGGGAACACAGGACGGAAAGGGCGCGGCTCGATCGTCGCGCCTTCTTGCTTTTTCTGATAACTGAGAACTGCGATCTGCCCTACCCAATTTGTCCCAGAATCGCCCGCGTTTCGGCCGCCGGGTCCGCGGCTTCCGTGATCGGGCGCCCTACCACGATGTGCGAGGCCCCGGCGGCAATCGCTTCCGCGGGAGTGACGACGCGCGCCTGATCGTGGGTTCCAGTGCCAGCAAGGCGCACTCCGGGCGTCACAATGGCGAAATCGTGGCCAAACTCCTCGCCTAGAGCGGCGGCCTCCTGCGCCGAAGCCACCACGCCCTTGCATCCGTTCGAAAGCGCCAGGGCGGTTAGCCTCAGGACTTGCTCGATCACTCCTCCGCGCAGGCCAATCTTGCCCAGTTCGTCATCGTCCAGGCTGGTCAGCACCGTGACCGCCAGGACGAGTACTCCGGGGTTGGCGGCTTGGGCGGCATCGACGGCAGCTCGCAACATCTTGCCGCCCCCGGAAGCGTGCACCGTCAGCATGCTCACGCCCAGTTGAGCCGCCTCCCGGACGGCCGCTCCTACGGTGTTCGGAATATCGTGATACTTGAGGTCGAGGAAGACGCGGTGGCCCGAAGCCACCAGTTCGCGGACAATGGAAGGACCCGAGGCGGTGTAGAGCTGCATGCCTACTTTATAGGCGTGGGCAGAGTCGCCGACGGCCGCCACGATCTTCCGGGCGGCCGCAGCCGTAGCTACATCCAGGGCAACGATGAGACGCTGGCGCGGATCCATACTCTCAACTATCGTCTCCCGAGTTTATCGGGTTTAGTCGAGGTTGGCTACGGGTTGTAGCAGCGCCACTGTGGTCGGCCGGTAATTTATTGGCCGGTTCGCAGGCTGGTAGAGTTCCAATCTGACCTTCTGCACTCCGCGCTCTCTGAAGCCCAGAGCCAGCGCAGCGCTGTCGGAAACATCGATGATCCGGTCGTCCACCACAGGACCCCGGTCATTGATGCGAACCACCACGGCCTTTCCATTCCTCAGGTTGGTGACCTTGACCAACGTGCCCAGCGGTAGGCTGGGGTGAGCGGCCGTGAAATCGCGCTTGTCGAAGGGTTCTCCGCTGGCTGTCTGCTTGCCCTGGAACTGTTCCCCATACCAGGACGCAGTGCCTACCTGATAGGCCTTCGACTTCGAACTGCTAGGTTTTCGTGCTTTATGCCCTCTGGCCTCAATGACCAGCGGCTGTGTGACCTTGGCGGCTTCCAGGCTGCTTGGCCCGGATGCGGCTCCTGCCCCCAGACTGGCGATCGATAAAAGCACCGCCAAACCTTCGGCTAAACGTCGTCGCATTCAGTTACCTCCCGTTGTGGAAAGTCGTTTTCTGGTCTTACGCTCCTTTCGTTAAATGATTCGACGATGCTACCCGCCGGACCGGGGGGTGTCAATCAGAAAAAATACCCAATAGATTACTAAGTGGTAATTAATCAATAACTTGGCCCATGAAGAACGTGGATTTATCTTCGTATGTCATTGAAACCAGTCAAAGCGAGCCGATGACTGCCCAGTAACTAGGCAAGTTACGAACTGCGCAGAATCTCGCAACTTGCCATGGAATGTTACACTTACGAGGTTATCTCAATAACTTCATTATAATCAGGACTATACAATCATATTCGGCGGCTTACCCGCAAACAAAATGGCACAAATGCACGGCAGGGAAACGCTTGCGCGAGCCCTCACCCAGCGAGTCTGACCGAGAACACCAAGAACATTGAGAGTTGCTGTTCCCCTGTTTGAGCTTTTGGGTTTAGAGTGACGGCATGGCTGCCAGCCCACCTGTCGTGTTGACGATCGCCGGGTTTGACCCCTCGTCGGGTGCTGGGATCACCGCCGACATCAAGACTATCGCGGCTCATGAATGCTTCGGCGTTTCCTGCATTACAGCCTTAACCGTCCAGTCGACCCGGGGAGTGCGGCGGGTCGAGGGCGTCAATCCCAAGATCATCGCTGACACCCTGCAGGAACTGGTGTCAGACTTCGCCGTGGAAGCGATCCACATCGGCATGCTGGGCAATGAGCGTGTGGTCGCGGTGGTCGCGGATTTTCTGGCCCAGGCTTTTGCGGGGAAAGCCACGCCGTCGCATGTGGTACTCGATCCAATTCTGAAGTCGAGTTCCGGAGCTGATTTGCTGGATGCAGCCGGGACCCGGCTATTGATCGAAAGGCTGGTTCCACTGGCGGAGCTAGTTACGCCGAACCTTGACGAAGCCAGCGTCCTGACTGGGATGGCGGTCACGAATCTCGACCAGATGCGCGACGCGGCCGCTCGCCTGCACGCGCTGGGCGCGGCGAATGTGGTGATCACCGGAGGCGACCTCAGTAAGGGCGAGAAGGCGATCGATCTCCTCAGCTTCACTACCGCCCGAGGCGCCCAACAGGAAGTTTTCAAGGCCGACCGCCAGCGTTCAAATTCCACCCACGGCACCGGGTGCGCGTTTGCCACCGCGCTGGCGTGCCATCTGGCGCATGGCCGCGGACTGCCCGAGGCGGTTCTTCTCTCCAAAGCGTATGTCTCGGCCGCGATTTCGAACGCCCATCCGCTGGGCCACGGAGTCGGGCCATTGCATCACCTCTACCGCATGGGCCAGCAACGGCGGACAAGCACGGTGGTCTCCGAAGCAGAGCATGCTCATTCACGAAGTTGAGTGTAGTTTCAGGCGGAGATGCGGAAGAAATGGAACGCCAAAGGGAGACACTTATGCGCTGGTACCACTACATAGCATACTTTTTCGGGGGTGCCTTCCTCGCGAACGCGCTGCCCCATTTCGGCAATGGGATCTCGGGCCATGCCTTCCAGAGCCCGTTTGCCACCCCGCCCGGAGTCGGGCTGTCGTCCTCGACGGTCAATGTCCTGTGGGGCCTCTTCAACTTTGCTGTCGGTTATCTGCTTGTCTGCCGTGTCGGAAGCTTCAATCTGCGCCAGACCCGGCACGTCGTCGTCCTCGGTGCGGGCATCCTGATCATGTCGCTAATGCTTGCCCGCGCATTCGGCCGGTTCCACGGCGGTCTGTGAGTTTTGGTCCAGAATCTGTTTCTGATGCTAAGGTTGGATAAGACAAACCGAGAACTGGAAGCTCTCAGCTACTTCTTCAGCAAACAACCGGCAGCAAAAGCAGCAACTGCTGCGATCAGCCACTCGATCCGCCACAATTGGATTGCCTGCCAGTCGAGTACGGTCCGAGCGCTGAAGAACACGCTCACAGCCAGCGCTCCCACCCCACAGAGCAGGCCAACCAGAAAAGCGATGGTGGCAGGCGTCGTGAGCCCTAGCCGCTCACCGAGCGAGGCGAGTTCAGCCAGACCAGGGATTTCGAAGGTGCGCGGAACGCTAACACCAGCATCGGGACGGCTGGCGCCACAAGCATGACAGTAGACTGAGCTGACGATGAACTCTGTTCCGCAACGGCAGGTGGCACTTCGTTCGTCGGCTCTTCCCCGGTTGGCGACAGCCGTGGACGCCGGCATGGGCGCCCGCCAAAATTCGTGCTGAGTCTGATCGGCTGCTTCTGCCATAAAAGGGAGCTCTTCTTCCGACCCTTTTCGGATCGCAAGCGAATTACCAAAGCAAGTTATTGCAAAGAGGGCACTTACGGGTGAGCCAAGGGGGAGGGTGGTCACTCCGCAGGGCAAGAATTACGTTATCCAAGCCCGATTTTTCATTTTGCACGACTTGGTGGCTTTGCGGACGTATCTGGTTTGGTTCCCGACGGCTGTCAGCAACTATCAGTAACCCCCTGCGTGAGCCCTGACAGCTGAGAGCTGACAGCTGACAGACTGGCTGTGCCGCAAACGAGTCCTCCGAGAAAGCTCCAATCAGTTAAACTGGACATGCGTGGTTTTCTCCTGGCATCGTCCCGCTTTGACGGCCATCATGCTGCTGGTCCTCGCCCAAGCGTGTCTGGCAGCGGACCCCGCGGTTTCGACCGCGTTCCGTCCTCCCGACCCGTTGAACCAGGCAGCTTTCGAGCACTACTACAACCTCGACTCCGACGCGGCGGTTCAGGATTTCGAAAAGATCCTGGCGCGTCATCCGAACGATCCCTTCGCCGTGAATCACCTGCTCTCCGCGATTCAGATGCGGGAGCTGTATCGCATGGGCGCGATGAATACTGGCGATTACTCGAACGACAACTTCATCGGGCAAGCGCACCGTCCCGCCGATCCCGCCGAGAAGCAACGCATCAAGCAACTGGTGGAGCAAGCCGAGAAGCTGGAAAACGCCGAACTGGCGCGCAATCCGGACAACGTCGATATGCTCTATGCCCGCGGCGTCACACGCGGACAGTTCGCGCTTTACACCGCGCTCATCGAGCGCGCCTGGTTTTCCGCGCTGCGCAATGCGGTCGGCGCGCGCCACGATCACGAACGGGTCCTCGAGTTGGATCCGAAGTACACCGACGCCAAGCTGGTGGTGGGGGCCCACAACTACGTCATGGGAAACCTGCCGCTGGCGGTAAAGATCGCCGTCGCGCTCGTCGGATTGAGCGGAGACAAAGAAAAGGGACTTCAGTATCTGAACGACGCCTACCACGCCAACGGCGAAACCAGCGTGGACGCCGGCGTCGTGCTCATGGTCTTCCTGCGCCGCGAACACCGTTACAGCGAGGCTTTGCAGATCACGGGCGCGCTCGGTCCGCGGTTTCCGCGCAACTATCTTCTGCCGCTTGAGGAGGCGAACCTGCTCCGCCTGTCCGGCAAGACGGACGAGGCCGAGGAACAGTACCGCCGGGTGTGGCAGAACGGTCGCGAGGGAAAATACAATCTGCATTACGAGATTGCGGCGATCGGGCTCGGCGACCTGCTGCGCAGCGAGAAAAAATATCAGTCCGCGGCTGCGGCATATGAGATGGTCGGTGAGGTTACGGACGCCGATCCGGAATTGCTGCAGAAAGCGAATCTGGGAGCCGGCGAGATGTATGACCAGCTCCAGAAGCGCGACCTGGCGGTGAAGAAGTACGAGGCCGTGGTGGCCACAAATGCGGGCAATGCCGAAGCCGAAAAGGCTCGGAAGAGAATGAAAGACGCGTACCGGGAGTAGAGGCGGCTTTTGGCCGTTCGCTTTTCGCTCTTATCTTTTAGCCAAGAGCGAACAGCGATAAGCGGGTTTTGGAACATTTTCCCCGCAATCGTCGTATCCTAGAATGAGGGAGACATAGCCATGTACTGCAACGCTTGCGGCAAGACCATCGCTGAGGACGGCCGCTTTTGCTCCTACTGCGGCAACCTGGTGGGAATTCCGCCCACGCCGAAGAAACTGATGCGCGTGCGCTCTGACAGGAAGATCGCAGGCGTTTGTTCCGGGCTGGCTCACTATATCGAGCTCGACGTGTCGCTCGTACGCATCCTCTGGTTCTTTATCACGCTCGCCTGCGGAATCTTCCCGGGGCTCGTGGCCTACGTGCTCGCGTGGATCATCATTCCGGAAGAACCGCTTCTCTTGCCGGCAGCAGCGTCGCAACAACCGGTAACGAGCTAGGACGGAACTCTTGCGGTGGAGGGACGGGCGTCTCGCCCGTCCAGCCGCCCGGCTCTCCACTAACCCCGCTCCTCGTCCGACATATAATCTCCTCCCATGGAACGCCTGCGCAGCAACGACGCCGAGATCTTCTATGAAATTCGTGGGAAGGGCCCGCCGGTCGTTCTTCTCCATCCTTTTCCTGCTGATCACGAATTCTGGCATCCGGTGGCCGCGGCTCTCGATTCACGCTACCGGCTGATTCTCCCCGATCTGCGCGGGCACGGTGATTCGGAGATTGGCGAAGGGCCTGCCCTCATGCGGAAGCACGCCGGCGATGTTGCCCGCGTACTCGATGCAGCCGGCATCGGCAAGGTTGCGTTCATCGGATGTTCCATCGGCGGATACATCCTGTTTGAATTCTGGCGCCGCTTTCGCCCGCGGATGACCTCGCTCGTGCTCTGTGACACGCGTCCTCAGGCCGATACCGCCGAGGCCCGCGCAAATCGTTTGAAGGCCGCGGACGCCGTCCTGGACCAGGGAACCGAACCGTTCATCGAGAGCATGAATCCGAAGTTATTGGGGCGCACCACGGTGGCCGCGCGTCCGGATCTAGTCGACGGAGCGC
>JBKQLO010000175.1:0-7143 GCA_052147055.1 Terriglobales bacterium | reverse complement strand
CAGTTGCCCGCTGGCGACCAGCGCTTCATACTCTCTGGGCTTGTCTCTTTCCAGTTCTTCGAGCGGCATGCGCCCGGTGAATACGGTGATGTCCATGGGAAACTTTTCCGGGCGCAAGTGGGTATTGAAGAAATGCACGGTAAAGATGAAGCCCGTGGCCAGCAGCGCCTCGTCGCTGTGAATGATGGTGGCGACGTTGAGGAACGACCCCGGTATAAAGCGCGTGAAGAACACCGGGAACCAGAGCGTGAGGCCGGTGGAACCGATGACCGCGATCCCCCAAAACACAGCGAAATAATCGAATTTTTCCCAGTACGTCCAGCGGCCATAGGCGGGCCGCTTGCCCAGGCCCACAAACCACTTCAGCGTGCCCACTAGCTCCGTCAGGTCCCTGCGGTTCGGCATCATGCTGCCCGGTCCGAAGAGCAGCGCGAGCCACGAACCGTGCTCACTTTTCTTCTGCCGGTACAGGTCCACCAGATGGGTAACGAAAACTCCGAACATCACGAGGGCGGCGCTGCGGTGAATGTTGCCCGCGCTCTCGAATCCTCCGAGCAGATGAGAAAGCACTGCTGCCCAACTTGTGTAGGAGAACTTCAGGGTCAACCCCGTCAGCGCCAGGCACATGAAGCTCACGATCATGCAGATGTGCAGGATGCGCTGCAACCGGCTGAAGCGGACGAACTGGCGTTCCGGAACTTCGCCCTTAGGCATCGGGGCTCTCCTTACTCTTGCTCGGGGGAGTTTCGGGCGTGGCCGCGTGTTTCGCTTCCTCGGCGCGCAACTCCTGGCGCATCTGGAAAGCTCGGGGCAGCCAGAGCAGGGTATGAACACCACCGACCACGAAGGTCACCAGGAGCAGCGTGGTCATGCCCCAGAAGGTGTAGAACAGGAACGGGTACTTTTTGGGGTCGTGGTGGGTGGCGTGCGTCAGGTATCCGGCGAAGCGCCGGGTCGCGCCCGCATGGCACTTGCCGCAGGTAGCCGCCACGTTCGCCCGGCTGAGGTGCGAGCGCGGATCCGTCACCTTGAGCACGTCATGAGATCCGTGGCAGTCATAGCACTTGGCTGCCTTCGTGTACCCCAGCTTCGAGACCTTGCCGTGATAGGTATCAAAATAGGTCTTGGCGATCTCCTCGTGGCAGCGTCCGCACGTGCCCATCACGGTCAGCCGGAAGCTGTTCTCATCCGTGCGATGAATGGCATGAGCCGTGTGGCAATCGTTGCAGACCGGGAGTGGCTTGCTGTATCCGCTCACTCGCTTGGCATGGATGCTGTTCTCAAACTGCTCCTCGATGCCGTGATGGCACTGCCCACACGTGTCCGGCACGTTGTTTGCGTTCACGCTCGAGGACGGATCGCTTCGGGGAAGGATGTGGTGAGCGGTGTGGCAACTGGTGCAGGTCGCCGTCACCGTCAGGCCGTTCTTGAGCAGAGTTCCGTGAATGCTTTCCGTATAGTTGGTGATGATTTCGTGCTGCAATCCGGTGTAGCGCACGGCAGCCTTCTGGCCCTCGCGGTGACAACGCGCGCAAAGCCCGGGAACGTTGGTCGCGAAGGTCGCCGACTGCGGGTCTTGCTTGCCAAGGATGGCATGCGTGCCATGGCACTCCTTGCAGATCGGGGCATTCGGATCCTTCTTGGCAACCTGCTGTCCGTGGATGCTGGTAACGTACTGCTTGCCAATCTCATCGTGGCAAGCGGTGCAGTCCACCGCGTGGGTGATCGTCTCACAAGCGCGCACGCGGGAGGCGTTTACTTCCGAGTGGCACTGGCTGCAGGCAACTTTGTTGTGCCGCGAATGGCTTACTTCGCCTACGCTGACGTACATGGATTGCCCGTCGCGCGCGCGACGCAGTTTCTCGTCGGCGTGGCAACGCATGCAGTCCGCGTTGGCCATACCCAGTTCATAGAAGACGTTCCGGATCTTATGGGGCTGATGGCAGTCCGGGCAGGAGGGCAGGACGTTGGCCTGTTTTTCCCACAGCTCTCCACGAATGGTCTTGCGGTGGACCGCTTCGATTTGGGTGTGGCATTTCGTGCAGGTGGCGGCAATGTTCCGGCGATTGATGGAGGAAGCGGGATCGGTGTGCGGCAAGATCAAGTGCGGGGTGTGGCACGTGGCGCAGGTCGGAGCCACCGCCAGCCCCTTCTTCAGCAACGCCTCACCGTGGATGCTCTCGGAGTAGTTCTCCAGAATATTGTTCTGGGCAATTTCGCGATTGCGCGAAACAGCAGTTCCCTCACGATGGCACTGGCCGCAAACGAAGGGCACTTTCATTGGCGCCACCGCTGACCGCGGGTCCTTCACCGGATAGATGTCGTGGTTTCCGTGACAATTCACACAGCGGGGCGCCAGCGGATCGCCGCGTGCTACGGCCTTCCCGTGGAGCGACCGGGCATGTTGCTCCTGCTCGGTGGCGTGGCACGTGCCGCACTTTACCGGCGCGGGCTTCTCGTGCGGCAGTTCTTTTCCTTCCAGGTCGGCGTGGCAGCCGGTGCACCCGAAGCTGCCATGTACAGAGGTCGCAAATTTCTTCCCGTCCACGTACAGCGAAACCGTTTTGCCGGCACGCGTCGTGCTCATGCTCTTCTCGCCGTGGCAGGCGAGACATTCCGCTCCAGGCTGGTCGGCGGCGCGTGCGGGCCATTGCGCAATCAGCAGGGAGAAAACCGTGGCGACAAGGGTCGCAACCACAATTCTCAGACCAGCACGCCACTTCTTCCGCACATTTTCCTTCTCAGCCATGTCAAACTTTCAGCAATGCTTACATAAATGCGTTGCAGCTCGGAAGGCGCGTCCCTCAGGGGCTAAAGCCCCCAATTCTTCCGGGCCCTAAGCAGCACGGCTCAAGCCGTGCCCTACCCAAAACCGATTCGTGAAACCAGCGTTTCAGCAATGCTTACTTCATTCCCAGGTCGGTCAGAACCTTGGGATTTTCTTCCCCCGATGCCAGAACGTCATGGCACGCGGAACAGTCGTTGGTGATAGTCTGGCCATCGGCACTGGTATGGCTGCCGTCGTGGCAGCGGAAGCAGCCCGGCGAATCGTTGTGCCCAAGATTATTCGGGTGAGTGCCCCAAGTCAGGCGCATGTCTGGGAAGACGTTGCGCAGGTAGATCGCTGCCACCTCCTTGACCGATTGCTCCACCAGTGTGCGCCGCGTCTTGTAAATCTGCGGGTAATTGGTCCGATAGAAATTGTTGAGTTCGCTGGCGATGCGCTGCTGTGCCACGTCGCGGGTGGGATAATCCACCTTGAGAACCTCGACCGCCTTTTTCCTGATGTAGGGAAGTTCCGGGCTAATGAGCCCGAGCGACATCTGCTTGTCCACTGCGTTATCGGGCAAGTCGAAGGCATGCGTGGGCCGGTTGTGGCAATCCACGCAATCCATCACGCGATGCTCTCCCTTGTCCAGCTGTTCTTTGGTGGGCTTGGCATCGCTGGAAATGAATTCGGTGGTCTTGCCTGTATCGTCGGTGTAAAAGACGGCCGGGATGACCTGCCGCTCGGCATCGGTCGAAATGTAGCGGATGCGCGCATTGTCGGCGAGGTGGCGCCCGTGGATGCCGACCGAACCCCGCCAAGTGCCTCCGCCCACCTTCAGCAGCAAAACGTCCTTCTGCGGTGTGTTTTTTTCGTCGTCCTTGTAGCTGGTCCTCACCAGGAACTTGCCGCCGGTAAAGCGTTGCGGCCAGTGACATTGCTCACAGGTCTCGCGTGCCGGACGGAGGTACTTTACCGGCGAAGGAATGGGGCGCGAATAAGTGTGAAACGTTACCGCGAAGACCTGCCGCAAACCCGAAAGCTTCGACCGCACAAACCACGATGCGCCCGGCCCGATGTGGCACGCGACACACTCCACCCGGGAGTGGGGAGAGTTTTGATAGGCCGTAAACTCGGGATCCATCACGGTGTGACAAGTCTGCCCGCAGAACTCCGTCGAATCCATGTATTGCACGCCTTGGTACGATGCCGTCCCAACAAGGAGCAGGTTGAGCATGGTCGCCGCGGCCACGTACTCCAAGGTGCGCCGCACCACAGGCTGTCCCAGGTCGATGGCGGGGAAAATCTCCGGCAACTCACCTCTCTGGAGCAGACTTCTCCGCCTGAGCCAGATGCCAAGTGGAATCAGCAGCAAACCGAGTACAAAAACGCCCGGGAGGATCAGAAAGACCAGAAGGCCTATATAAGGATGCGGGGGCCCCGGCAAGAAAATGTCATAGAACCAGAAGGCGATGGTGGTGAGCGCCGTGCTCGTGGTGACCACGGCGCCCGTCAGCGTTATGGGATTCTGTCCCAGGAAATAGATTGGCTCCGCCCAGTCTCGTATGCGTTCTCGCAGAGTCATTTGAAACCGCAGTTTCCTTTCTTATATGCGGCGCCGTCCAGGCACACGACAAACCTCGCCGCGGGATCATCCGCCGCGCTGGACGACCAGCCAGACCTTGATGGCAGGGGCCGGCGTTACTTCTTCAACGTACGGATGTGAGCCACCAGCCCTTTGACCTCTTCCGGCGTCAGAGACTTGTACGGGGGCATCTTGGGGGGCTTACCGTTCGTGATGACCGCCGCGAGATCCGCATCCGATTGTTTTTGCACAGCGGCACCAGAGAGATCGTGGCCGGCCGCTTTCATTCCGTCAGCGCCATGACACATGGCACATTTTGATTTGTAAAGTGCCGCGGCGTCTTGCGCATGCGCCGACAGGGGGAGGGCGAGGACAACAACCAATGCTACTGCGACGGTAAACACTGCGACATCAATTCTCTTCATATTTAAGCTCCGTTCGAATTTAGTTAGCTCAACACCGAAAGAGAATACAACTACAGCCCCACATCTACAAACTGTCATATTGAACTTTTTGAGGTCGGAGGTTCTGTGATCCAGATCACACTTGCTTGTAATCCTGTTGCAGTCGCTCGATTCGCCTCAGAGGCAGTGAAATTAACCCCGCTTAAAGTCTCAGTGGATGGATGGGCATGCGCTACGTCTTGGGGGGAGTGGATCTCCCGGCCGCTCCCTCAAAATGCGCTTCGATTTCTTCCAGCGTCTTCCCTTTTGTTTCCGGCAGAAACACCGCAGCCGTGATGAAGTAGATTACGGTGCAGGCGGAAAAGCCAAAAAACATGGCCGCGTAACCATGCTTGCCGACGGTCGGCAGGAACATGGCGGCAATGGTCGTCGAAACTGCCTGGTTGATCAGCAGGGCGACGCTCATGCCGTTGGAGCGGATGCGGGTCGGCATCAGTTCGGAAAGCGCCAACCACACGCACACTCCGGGACCGATCGCGAAAAACGCCATAAAGACAAAAAGGCTGATCGCCACCAGCCAACCATTGTGCGTGGTCGGCACCGGAGTAATCAGTGCATGGTCAATTCTTAGCGGCGCTTTGCGCGACGCATCGAGATTGCTGAACGGATTCGAGAAGAACGCGACTACTTGATTGGCGGGTACGCAGCCCTCGCGCGTGATTTCAATGGGCTTGGCTGACTTGTCATTGGAACGTGCAACCCTGGTCGCGGCGCGGAAATCTCCGTATGAATAGATGATGACCAGAGAGGTCGGTCGGTTGCTGATCGCCTTGCCGGCCTCACCGTTCGTTGCGAGCAGCGTATTCGCAGCCTTTTCGTCGTAAAGCAAGGTGACCTTCTGGCCGGCGTCAACCATCGACTGAACCGCGTCCCGAGAATCCACGCGCAGCTTTTCCGTCCGGCGGAACAGCAGGCCGGTGCAGAGGAGCGACACGATGATGCCGGCACTGCCCACAGACAGCAGGAACTTCCGACCCTTGCGGTCCACTAGCAGGACGCCGCCGATGGTTATCAGGAAATTGATGATGGTGAAAATGACGTAGCCCCAGTGCGCCTGGAAATCGGAGAGGCCGCCCTGCAAAAGAATGTTGGTGTTGTAGCCAATGATGGAGTTGACGCCAGTGGCCTGGTTGCAGGCGAGAATGACACAGGCGAGGACAAACGGAATCACATATTTGCGGCGGAAGAGCGATTCCTTTAGCTTCATTCCGACGACCTTGGCTCCGGTTGAGGTCTTGGCCTTTTCAGCGGCCGCCGCTTGCTCCATTTCCGCCAGCTCGACGTCCGCTTGCTGGTTGGTGCGAGAGCGCAAAAGCGCAGTCTGGGCGGCATCCCTTTTCCCGCGGCGAAACAGCCAGCGCGGAGACTCCGACACCATCAGGCTACCGATCACGAACAAGATGCCGGGCGGCAGAGAAACCCAGAAGATGCTGCGCCATGCCGTATCTTTGAAGTCGAACAGTCTCGCGGGATCGCCCAGGTGAGACACCTCGTCGACGCGAAAACTGAAAAACATGCCCACGACGGCCGCGGTCACAATCCCGAGTGTTAGCAGCCACTGAAAGATGCCCGTCCCCTTGCCGCGGTTCGTGGCCGCCAGGCACTCCGCCAGATACAGCGGGACCACTACACCGATCAGGCCGGCGCTGATGCCCTGTAACAGGCGGCCAAGAACCAACGACTGGTAGCCATGGGAGAGCGCAATGATGGGAATGCTGCAGACGAACAGCAGTCCGCTGAGCATCATCAAAGGCTTGCGCCCCATCCAGTCCGCGAGCGCGCCCGCAAACAGGGTTGAGATCACGCTACCGAGGAGCACGGCAGCGACGACGATGGAAAGCTGCCCCGCATTCAATCCGGAGGTAGCCTCCAGATAAGGCAAAGCCCCGGCAATGATGCCGACGTCCACGCCGTACAGCAAGCCGCCAAGTCCGGCCACCAGCAAGAGGAAGCGGTTGTAGCCAGCCTTTTCGTCGCGCGCCACAGTGGCAGCCCTTTCGCCTTTGGTAGCAGAGGTCAGGAGTTTATTACCTTCGAGATGGTATCTCATGAAGTGATCTCGGATAGGTAGGGGTCTTTCGACTGCGCGGCTGCTTCGCTTCGCGTAGCAGCCACTTCGCTCAAGATGCCAATCTTATGGAGCTCAAGATGACTCTCTTCGTGGGCCGCGCACCGACGAGGCTGAGCGCCACCACTGAAATCCTGCTCCATAAAATTGGCAATCAGTCGCCAAGGTCACGAGGTTTCATCTTTATCCCGGGTATCCGTCAGGATGCTTGCGATGCCACTGCCACGCGCTTTCCACAATGGATTTCAAATCCGGGAAT
>JBKQLO010000174.1:0-16409 GCA_052147055.1 Terriglobales bacterium | reverse complement strand
GACCGACTTGGAAGGGCACGGCTTCAGCCATGCCGAAAACTTCGTCTCATAAACTGAATTGTCATCCTGAGCGAAGCGAAGGACCTATGCAACTTGCGTGTAGTGCGCGGGTGCCCCATTCCTTGCGCGTTCTGTGCGCAAGGAGTGGGAGGCAGCGAGGTAAGAGCCGACGTTCTCGCCCGCGTTCCAAAAAAACGGGAAGGGCAGGGCTTCAGCCATGGCGGAAACTTCGTCTCATAAAGGAACTGTCATCCTGAGCGAAGCGAAGAGCCTGCCCTGAGCTTGTCGAAGGGACCTATGCAACTTGCGTGTAGTGCGCGGGTGCCCCATTCCTTGCGCGTTCTGTGCGCAAGGAGTGGGAGGCAGCGAGGCAGGAGCCGACGTTCTCGCCCGCGTCCCAAAAAACGGGTAGGGCACTATGCCGCCGTGCGCGATCTAACTTCTCTCAACTTCACTTCCGCTTGAGCGCCTAGGAAATCCGCATAAAGCAGCAACCGCGCCACACTCAGCGTCGAGAGCTTGCCGCGCATCAATTCACTCACCCGCGGCTGCTGAATCCGCAGGATTCGCTCCAAGTCGCGCGCCCGGCACCGACGCCGCTTTACCAATTGCAGAATCCTCTGATGCAATGCCGCTTTCAACTTGAGTTCCAGAGCCGCCTGCCGATCCAACCCGAGTTCATCCAATACGCTCCCCGTCACTCTGTATTCATTTTCTGCGGAGCGCATGTTTGGCATCTCTCTTCTCCTGACGAACAATGACGGGCCGTTCCGAATGGCATCCGTATCGTGTTACATGTATACACGTCATACGTATACCTGTCACGATTACGTTAGGCCAGGGCAGGGAATTTGCTCGTGTGGGGCGGACACTCCTGTCCGCCAATGTCCGGATCACCACTGACGCGGGTGCCCCACCCCTTGCGCGTTCTGCGCGCAAGGAGTGGGAGGCAGCGCCACGATTTTGGATGGGGCAGCGCTTCAGCGCTGCATTAAGGCTAGCCTTGTCCCCGCGCTTTCGCGCCCGACGTACCTCGCGATCCCAAGGAGCACCGTGAAAGGGCACGGCTTCAGCCGTGCCGATCAGCCACCAACTTTGACCAACGCGCCGATAAGGCGCAACTATTCGAACTGAATGAAGTCGCGATTTCCCCGCTCAAGCCGAAAGAGCGCTTGAGTGGGCCACTCGCCCCACCCGCACGGATTCGGCCTCTGGACAGAGGCACCGAAAACGAGTAAAAAGGTATCCGCACTGTGAGGGGGTCACGGCAACGCCGTGGTCCCTTTTTCTTTTGGGGGAACTCGTGGTCGTGTGCCGATTTGATGATCAAGGGTCGATAGCAGTCACATGGAGGTGTCGGTGAATATAAGCAAAACTACGGTTGGGATTGTGGTGGCTCTAATTGGAGCTTTAGCGACTGTTTCGTCTACTTTCATAACTGCCCACTATACGAATCTGGCAAATCAGGGCAAGATATCGACGCTGGAAAACCAACGTGCCCAAGTCGCAAGCCCACAGGGCACCTACCTCTGGCAGGTGGCCATCGCTGGCGACGGCCAACGCTGGAAAGGCTACATTGAGGCCGACGAACACGGGGCAGCCACAATCCAGATGTGGAAATGGAGTTACTGCCCGCCTAACAATGAACTGCGGCAGTTGCGTTTGTTGGAGCAGCAGCCCGGAAACGCGGTCGTGGCAATTCCGCAACAAGGAATGCTTCACGTTTCAATACCTATCCGCATGATAAGGTACGATTCTAATTGCCAGATGCTTGTGGGTGACGCGAGGCTAGAACCACTAGTGATCCTGGAAGCGGAGCTGGCCCAGACGCTTGGTTACGAGGGCCGCGCCGCGTACAAGGGGGTCAACGGCGAGGCCCCCTTAGGCGGAATGATCCTCGTCAAGGAGGTGCCTGGATCGGACGTTAACACAAATTAGGTTCTGCCGACGCCCCAGACCGGGGGAGATTCGAGGAGGGTATTTCTTCACCCCCGCCGATCAGAACCAACCTTGACTAACGCGATCGGGCGCAACTATTCGAGCCGATGGTCGTGAGACGTAGTCTATAAAGACGAACCCCAAGAGGCAATGAAAGTCCTGATGTCCCCACCCGCCGAGGCACCGGGCGTGGCTATGTCGCGCATCTCTCAATAGAATAGAAGGGATGGCCCACAAGAACGTCTACGGCGTGTGCAAGCTTTGCCGTAACCAGGCGAAGCTCTGCAAGAGCCACTACCTCGGACGGGTGCTGCACAAGATGAGCTTCACTGGCGACGAACCTCCAGTCGTGATGACCCCCAAGCTGGTGAAAACCTCTCCGAAGCAGCTTTGGGCACACCTTCTCTGCGAGCCGTGCGAACAGCGGCTCAACGAGCGGGGCGAGAAGCCCTTTCTGGCGCTCTGCAACGGCGCGGACAACAATTTTAGGTTATTGAGCTTGATGGAAGTCGCCGTGCCGATGAACCACTCACCCAGCGTAAGAGTGTCGGCGGCCGGCGTGATCTTTCGCGACGTACGCGGCACGCTCTCCACGAGCGTCCTTCAATACTCTGGCAGGGCGATGGGAATCGACACCAAAGCGTTGGCCTTCTACGCGCTAAGTGTTCTATGGAAAGGGTCGATCTATAAATGGAAGACGTTCAAAGGCCAAGAGAGCACTGTTGACCTCGGCCGGTACCAGGAGCAGATCCGCCGCTATCTGGCAGGCGAGGCAGGATTCCCGGATGGGATTTACGTCATTGCCACCGCCTGTACCGACATAGGTTCGCCGGGCATGTGCTTTGCCCCGTCGAAGGTTTCAGGATCGCGCTTCCCGATGTACTCAGTACTGGTGCGCGGTATTTGGTTTCACCTCGTCACGACCGATGAGACGCCCGCTGGTCTCAGCGATCTGTGTTGCGCCCATTCGTCGGAGAAGGTGCTGTTCAAAGAGGATTGTTTGGAAAGGTTCCTTGATGCCGGCAGGCACATCCACAAGACAGCGGCCATTTCTGCTGAGCTCCGGTGAGGCGAGCGGGGGCATGCCCCAGCCATGCCAATCGGCCCCCAACTTTGACCAACGCGCCGATAAGCCGCGGCAAAATGGCTCGCATAATTCGGAAGTTTCGTTGAACGCAGTAATTTGAAACAGGAGCGTAGGTGATGCCCTCTACCATCGGGATTAAGTGTCCATCGTGCGGCGCAGAGCCTGGACAACCTTGCGTCGCTGAGGCTGGCGGTTCCTATTATCACCAATCACGAATTCAGGCAGCAAATCCCAGAAAGTACGATTCCCCCTGTTACATATGCAACGATTTACAAAAGCGAGCAGATGACGCCGGTGACGCAGCGAGGGCACACGTGTTCGGTCAGGTGGGCAAGCCAAAATCGAGATGGCCAAAGGCCCTTAGGGAAATGACGAGGCAGAACGACACCAATGCAAGCAACGCCGGAGCCGCCCTCCACTTCCACAAAGTTTGGGAACATCATGAAATCGGCACTCGTGTGGAGCTGGTTGGTGGACGCGCTTTGGCGGAGATGCTAGCGGAATCCCGGACGACTACCGATCCCTCGAAGCAAGGCACGGTCGTTTCGGTGGGGTACTTGAATGGGAAACAGACAGTGGCAGTTAGGTTTGATAATGGGACTCTCAGCGCTTCCAATGCATACGCCGATGAGTTCAAGAAACTAGAATAGCCAACCTGCCAAACATGCCGTAATCCAATGATCGCGGGCGCTGTTTGAGGATGAAGTCTACACGTACCTCTCCCTCACCACTTTGACATGATGCGCAAAATGTCCCGGGATGATATAGGCCAAAGCCCGCACGGTAAAGCGATTGTCGCTAGCGATGCCGCTACGTGTCCAGGCCTCGGCGGGCAGATTGCCGAACAGTGAAATGGTCGCGAGGCGCACCCGGCGGAACTCCTCGACGTGCGCCGCCCACCTAACCTCGTCGGCGCAAGCGCCGGCAGCGGATACGTTCTGGTCGTAACTGGGTAGAGGAGTGTCGAATCCGCGGGCGAACCAGAGGGCGCGAAAAGCGAAGGCGCGCTCTGTGTCGGTGACGTGATTCAGCAGTTGCCGGATGCTCCATTTGTCCGGAGCATAGCGGTGCAGCGACTTCTCTTCGGAGATGGACGCAAGCAGCGGCTCATTAATCTGCGCTTCAAGCACGGCCAGGGGATCGTCTCCGGTGACCTGGTTGATGTAAGTGAAATAGTAGGGCGCGGCTTCGGTGGCGTCGGGGCGAGGGAGCATGGGTCCATTCTAGCGTGAAAGTAAAAGGCCTCGCCTTTCGGCGAAGCCTTTCAAAATCCTACTGGACGCTGTCCGTCATCTCTAGGATAGCGCGGCACGAATCCTTGTCAAGAACATTTCGATTACGTCGAGTACCCGCGGAGGATAAGGGAGTCGAACCCTAGTGGCTAACAGCCACTCGACTGTTTGACGGACAGCGTCCAGTACCCACTGGCAATACCCTCCAAACGTTGTCCGCACAACAAATTGTAGGCCGCCGCAACTACTTGCAACCGGGCGTCTCCCAGAAAAACAACAGGAGATTCCCAGACTGGGCAAGGCGCGACTCCAACAAAAAACCCGCCCAAGCAAGCTTGAGCGGGGCACCTTACGGTTTTGTCTTAGCTGAAAGCTGACGGCTGATAGCTGACAGCTTCTTAGTACATTCCTTCCATGCCGCCGCCGCCGTGTCCGCCGCCCATGGGAGCTCCCTTTTTCTCTTCCGGGATCTCCGCAACCAGCGCCTCGGTGGTCAGCATCAGCGATGCGATCGAGCCGGCGTTCTGTAGCGCAGTGCGCACTACTTTCGTCGGATCGAGCACGCCTGCCTTGACCAGGTCCTCGTAGTCGCCGGTCAGGGCGTTGTAGCCGTAGTTATTGTCCTTGGAGTCGTTCACTTTACCCAGGACAATCGCGCCTTCTTCGCCGGCATTCTCGGCGATCATGCGCAGCGGCTCGGTGATGGCCCGCTTCACAATGTTCACTCCGATATGCTCGTCGCCGTCCACCTTCAGGCCTTCCAGAGCCTTGACGCAGCGCGCCAGCGCCACGCCTCCGCCCGGGACAATGCCTTCTTCGACAGCAGCGCGAGTCGCATGCATGGCATCCTCGACGCGAGCCTTCTTCTCTTTCATTTCGGTCTCGGTCGCGGCGCCTACCTTGATCACAGCCACACCCCCGACCAGCTTCGCCAACCGCTCCTGCAACTTCTCGCGGTCGTAGTCGCTGGTGGTCTTGTCGATCTGGCTGCGAATTTCTTTCACCCGGCCTTGAATGTCGCCGGGCTTGCCTTTGCCTTCGACAATGGTGGTGTTGTCCTTGTCGATGGTGATCTTCTTGGCCTGGCCGAGATCGCTGATCTGCACGTTCTCCAGCTTGATGCCCAGGTCTTCCGTGATGGCCTTGCCGCCGGTGATGGTTGCGATGTCCTGCAACATGGCCTTGCGGCGATCGCCGAAGCCGGGAGCCTTGACGGCCGCCACTTGCAGCGTGCCACGCAGTTTGTTGACCACCAGTGTCGCCAGTGCTTCGCCCTCCACATCCTCAGCAATGATGAGCAGCGGTTTGCCGCCCTTGGCAATCTGCTCCAGCAGCGGGAGCAGGTCCTTCATGCTGGAAATCTTCTTTTCGTTGATCAGGATGTAGGCGTTCTCGATGGCAACTTCCATGCGCTCGGGATCGGTGACAAAGTAAGGTGACAGATAGCCGCGGTCGAACTGCATGCCTTCGACCACTTCCAACTGGGTCTCAAGCGTGCGCGACTCTTCCACCGTGATGACACCATCCTTCCCGACTTTCTTCATGGCTTCGGCGATGATGTGTCCAATAGTTTCATCGTTGTTAGCCGAGATGGTCCCAACTTGCGCAATCATTTCGCCGGTTACGGGCTTGGAGAACTTGTCGAGTTCGCCTTTGGCTCGTTCGCCGGTTTTCTTGTCGATTTCGCCGCAGATGGTGTTGACGGCTTTTTCGATGCCGCGTTTCATGGCCATCGGGTTGGCGCCGGCTGCGACCGTCTTTACGCCTTCGCGATAAATTGCCTGGGCCAGAACGGTGGCGGTGGTGGTGCCGTCGCCGGCAACGTCGGAAGTCTTCGAGGCCACTTCGCGCACCATTTGTGCGCCCATGTTCTCGAGTGGGTCCTTGAGTTCGATTTCTTTGGCGACGGTGACGCCGTCCTTGGTGATGGTCGGCGAACCGAATTTCTTTTCAATGACCACGTTGCGGCCCTTGGGGCCGAGGGTGACCTTCACGGCGTCGGCCAGAAGGTTCACGCCGCGGAGAATCGCTTGGCGCGATTCTTCTCCGTGTACGATTTGTTTTGCCATAATTCTTTTCTCCTTAAGATATGAAAATCTTTAACCACAAAGGGCACTAAGGACCACAAAGGAAATCCCCTGGTGCCTGAAGTCTTATCTGCGCGAGCCGGCGGTTTCTTTCTTGGCTGCGCCGCTGAGGATGCCGAGCACTTCCTCTTCGCGCATGATGATGAAATCTTCGCCGTCCAGCTTGATCTCGGTGCCGGAGTATTTGCCGAACAGGATGCGGTCGCCCTCTTTGACATCGAGGGGACGAACCTTGCCGTCCTCGTTGACTTTGCCTTTGCCGGCGGAGATGACTTCGCCCTCCTGCGGTTTGTCTTTGGCCGAATCCGGGATGATGATTCCGCCACGGGTGGTTTCAGCTTCTTCCACACGGCGGACCAGAATGCGGTCGTGTAGTGGGGTAAACTTGGCCATGGTTATTGCTCCTTTCGTTCTGTTCTTTTCAGTTTGAAGTTTGGGTTCGATTGCGGGTCATACGGCTCCGCCAACGGCACATAAAAGACTCTTGTTAGCACTCAGTGTTGGCGAGTGCTAATCATAGCAGATGTGAGGGTTGGGTTGTCAAGGGAGCGGGAGCAGGCCTAGCCTCAGCACGTCGCGAAAGAGCATTAACCACGAAGGGCACGAAGGTACACAAAGGAAATCCTTAGGGGTCTATGGGTCTGTAACCGTATGAATATAAGGCATAAATTGATTGGCTTTCTTCTGGCTGCGGGAATGGCTGCGGCGGCCCAGGTGGCTCCGCCATCGGAACTGGTGCTCTCTGGCGGGACGGTCTATCCGTCGCCTGGGGCGAAGCCGATTGTGGACGCAATCGTAGTCGTCCGTGACGGCAAGATCGTCGCCATCGGGAAAAGCCACGATGTGCGGACCCCGCGCTCGGCGACGGTTTTGGACTGTTCCGGCAAGGTCATTGTGGCTGGCTTCTGGAACAGTCATGTGCACTTCGAGACGGGATGGCGCGGGGCAGCGGACGCGCCGGCGGGGAGACTCGAATCGCTCATGCAGGACATGCTGACCCGCTGGGGCTTTACCACGGTTTGGGACCTGGGATCGGACCCACAGAATACGCTGGCGCTGCGGAAGCGGGTTGAGTCGGGCGAGGTGCCGGGGCCGAAGATCCTGATGGCGGGAGACATTTTCCCTGAGCATGGGCATCCGGTTTATCTGCCGCCGGAGATGCAGTTGCCCGAAGCGGCGACTCCGGCGGACGCGCTTCGCATGGTGCGCGGCTATATGTACATGGGACTGGATGGCACCAAGCTATTCACCGGCGCTTACATGGGCAACAAGCCGGTGGTCAATATGGATGTGGAGATCGTCAAGGCGGCGGTTGCGATTACGCATGAGATGCATCGGCCAGTATTTGCGCATCCACAGAACCATGCGGGGGTGGATAGCGCGCTGGCTGCGGGCGTGGATGTGCTGGCGCACACCATTCCGACGGAAGGCAGTTTTACCGCGGATGAGTTGGCGAAGATCAAGCAGCAGCACACTGCGATGACTCCGACGCTGACGCTCTGGACTACGGTGACGCAGAACGAGGATGCCCAGAAACAGTTGGTGCAGGCGGGAGTTGAAGAGACGAAGGCGTTCTTAGCCGACGGCGGAATGATTCTCTTCGGCACCGACGTCGGCTTTACGACTAAGTACGATACCGGGGAAGAATTCGAATACATGGGGCGGGCGCTGACTTGGAGTGAGATATTGGCGTCGTTGACGACTAATCCGGCGGGGTTCTTCAAGCAGCCAACGAAGGGCCGCGTGGAAAAAGATATGGATGCGGACTTAGTGGTGTTGGAGGGGGACCCGGCGGCGGATGTTAGGAATTTCGCGAAGGTGGCGTGGACGGTGCGGGCGGGGAAGGTTGTCTACCAACAACCGTGAGCCCCCAGCTACTCAACGTGCGGCCCAAGAAATCTCGCGCCGTTGAAGTGGATGAGGTGCGTTGGGGAATCGGCTACCCAGACTTCCGTCTCCCATGCAATGTCGCCCAAATAGCGGGTCATGACCGCCTTGGACGGAAACGCCGTGACGTAAACCAAACCTGCGGAGGAGTTAGCAAATAGGCTCGCCAACTCAGCGTGACGTTTCCCGTCCACAGGCCCGTGGCTTGTGACGGCCTCGATCAGAATCAGCCAGTTCTTCTCTGGATGGTACACAACCACGTCCGGCATCTTCCCGTGCGCGTCGACAGTGACACCTAGTCTTGAGAGCAACGTCTTGTCAGATTGACTCCACTTTGCGCCAGTGTCACCCGCGTACACAAGGGTTGCCCCTGGAACGAACCGTGACGCAAAGTCCTCAATCACGGACTTGATGAGCGAACTGTGCCTACCTCCGCTCAGCGTCAGATCCTTCCCATCAGGAGCGCGCACCGGCACGCGCGTCATCGTGCGTTCCTTCGCGTACTTTTGAGCCAGAGTTTGCCGCGTGGATAGGTACGTTTTCAGTCTGCGTTTCCAAGCAGACGTGCCGTAGCTTTTCAAGATCCTCAGCAGTTCCGGTTCGATCTGGTAAACCGCGTTAGGGCTGTTTACCGGACGGTCTGGCTTATCGGGGTTGTATAAAGCGATACCCGCGGCGACAAACTGGTGCATGGTTTGCCGTCTAAACGTTTCTCTTGTGTTAGGTGCGTACTCTTTTTTGTAGTGGGTACGGCTGAAAGTCATCATGGGTGTGATTCCAACAAGCGGTGAATCGGCACTCTTCCAGGGCTTGTTGGGCGTCAGATTGAGCAATGAGAGCAGACAAAGGGCAGATCGCTCATTTAGCTGTGCCCTGGGCATGCCGAGTTGCTTCAGAATGCCTAAGGCTTGGGAAATCTCCTTGCGTTTGCTCATAGTAGAGACGAGATCCGCCGGTCAATGGCCTCCTGTGAGGGTGATTCCTGCCGCTGGGCCCACCTCCCGAGCGAGATCAATGCCTGAGCACTCGGATACTTCATCAAGCGTAGATCTGTCGCATTCACCTGCGTATGTCCATTGAAAGAACGGAATGCTTCATCCACGACCGTAGAGTTAAGAAACGCAGCCAAGCCGTATGCCAAATGGGCCGACAGCCCCCGTCTTCCAAGATGAAACACGTTTAGGTGATTCTCAAAACCCAACAGGTCGCTGGCAAAAACGGCCGGCTGAACTACCGACGCGACGATTCTGCGCCGTTCCTCCTTGGATGAGAACCTACGCACCACCGTGTAAAAACCGTTGGGGAACAACCACTTCTTGGTGTCCGGGTGCAGCACAAGCGCGTTGGGCTTCTTGGTTTTCTTTGGCCATTCGATTCCCTGATCTCCGAAGTGCGCGGGATAAAGAAGGGGAACCGTACCCTCGCCTGGCTCTGCGCGTAGATACTCTTTCAGTCTGAAGTCCACGACAGGTCCGGTAGAAATCTCTAAGCCAATCTCTCTGGGTGAATACTTCACGGCGGAGGATAGCTCCAAGCCGTTCCGCTTTGGATGGCGGGGGACGTGCAGAAATCGCTCACTGTCGTCTGGCTTAACTATCCGCCCAAACGGGTACACATGGCTTTCATAATTGTGCAACCCATGATCCGCGGAGGTTGAGATCGTGACCGTACCTTGCAGCGCAGATCGGACAAGGTAAAGTATGACGTTCTCTTGCAGCACATCGTCTTCCTGAAATGCCTGATCCCGCGCGTCAAACAGGTGGATGTGTCGGATCGCTGTCTTGCGAAAAAGGAAGTCCCGAAAGGGTTTGTAGTAAGGCCCATTACAAAAGCTACGCGGAATAATGCCAACAATTTCCCCGCCGTCCTCCATCATTTCTATCGTCAGGGCGAGGAACGCAGCGTAGAGGTTGACCGTTTCAATCCCCGCCTGGCGAAGCAGGGCACGGTGTTCTGAATGGCTGTTAATCTTCTTATAGGGTGGGTTCAAGATTGCATGTGTGTACCGTGGTTGTTTGCCTCTGAGCAGAGGTTTGCACGCCGCATCAATGAAATCGTCTGATATCACAATACTGTCGAAACCAACCCCGGAAGATTTTGCTGCTCTGCGGTATTCGTGCAACACACCACTCAGATACGGCTGCATCACTTCGTCAATCTCGTAAGCCGTCACTCCAATCTGTTGCGCGTGCTGCTGCCCCGTCATGAATCGCTCCAAAAACGCGGCGGTCAACGAGCCCACTCCAGCACCCGGGTCGAGCAGGCGGATTGCGCCTTTAGGAGCAGCCTCGAAAAGCGAGGCCATGTACCTGGCGACAGCGGACGGCGTCATGTATTGTCCCAAGGCGGCCTTCCGCTTTGGGTCAAGATGGCGATTCGCTTCTTTGCGAACCAAATCAATCGTTTGGAGTGCCGACGGCATTGATGTCGTTTCACACATAGGGTACATCACCTTCTTTGTTGAATCGTCTTGTGGATATTGATAGCAGGTAGCATCGGAGAATAAAAGGAGAAACTGACAAACGTAGGGACGTGGATGAGACGAGGTGCGCCACGTTCACGCCCTGCCGTTGGGCGTTAATGCGGGTGACGCGTTGAGTCGCGGTGGTTGTGCTTCCCGTTCGACTCCTCCTCGTTGTCACTGGCGTCCCCTTCGACTTCGCTCAGGGCTTCGGCAAAACGGGGCAGGCTTGAGGCGGGCGTCCCCACGCGGTTCGTGGTGGTTCACACATTGGCGGACAAGAGTGTCTGCCCCACACGAGTACAGTAGGCGTCAACAGCGCCCGCCTCTTGCGCAAAGAGCGCGCAAGAAGCGGGGCACCCGCATCCCACGGGGCATCCCTCGAGAGTTGGGGTGATGGAGGCTTTTATTTTTTCTCTTCGGGCTTGGTTGGGACTTTCTCCGGTGGCGTGATCGACATTAGTTCGACTTCAAAAATAAGGGTGGCGTTGGGGGCGATGTCGGCGCCGGCGCCGCGCTCGCGGTAGGCAAGATCGGCGGGGATGAACAGTTGCCACTTGGATCCGGAGGGCATGAGTTGCAAGGCTTCGGTCCAACCTTTGATGACCCCGCCGACGGTAAAGGTGGCGGGCTGGCCATGCTTGTAGGAGCTGTCAAATTCGGCGCCATTGATCAGGGTGCCGCGGTAGTTGACGGTGACGGTGTCGGTTGCAGCCGGCTTGGGGCCGGTGCCCGCCTTCAGGATTTTGTATTGCAAGCCGCTGGGCAGGGTGACGACGCCGTCTTTGGTTTTGTTGGCGGCGAGGAATGCCGCACCTTCTTTCTTGTTGGCTTCGCCCAGTTGCTGCGCCTTTTCTTGTTGCTGTTTGCGGAACTGGTTCTGCACTTCGGTCATCACGGCCCTGGCTTCGTCTTCGGTCAAGAGGGTTTTGCCGCCGGCCAGGCTATCTTTCAGGCCGCGCGCCACGAGGTTGGGATCGACCGGTACGGACTGTTTCTTGAAGTTCACACCCAGATTCATTCCCAAAGCGTAGCTGAATTTGTCTTTTTGGGTGGTGAGGGTGGGCGCGCTCTTGCTCTTACTCTGGGTCTTACTCTGGCTTTGGGCCGCCGGAGAATGTTGGGCCTTGGTGGAAGACGCGGGTGGGGCGGCAGCCGGGGTTTGCTGCGCCAGGGAACTCGCCAGCAGGGTTAGGATGACTGCCAGTGTAGAGATTGTGAAGGTGAAGGATTTTCGCATATTGATATTGTCACATTGGTTGAACGGCGTAGCAAATGGGCAGCGCAGGAAAACCCATCCAAGCAAAACCGGCTTGGGTGGGGCAGCCTCGTGGAGAGGGATGGATCGGCAGACGAGAGGGTTCCGCCCCACGCGGTACGCTGGTAGAATGGGGCGCGATGAGGAAACTGGGGCTTATATTCTTGCTGGGGCTGGTGAGCGTTCCGGGATTTGCGGGAAAGCACGATGACATTGGGCCGACCTGCAATCTGAGCTTTGTGATCCTCAAAGACTACAACGGCAAGCCGGTGCGCAATGCGGCCGTGGTGTTGCACTTAGTGAACGACAAAGGAAAACAGGAGCGCGGCGGGATCGAACTGAAAACCGATGCGGAGGGCAAGGCCAACTACGAGACCATCCCTTACGGCAAGCTGCGGGTGCAGGTGCTGATGACGGGGTTCCAGACTTACGGGACGGATTACGACATCAACCAGGTGACGATGGAGATCACGATCCGGATAAAGCGGCCGGAGGAGCAATACTCGACTTACGGGCCGGATGGGGAAGAGAAGAAGCCGGAGGAGAAGAAATAAAATCCGCCACGGATTTGCACGGATTCTCACGGATCTAACAACGGCTAACGACGAGTTCTTATGGACTATCTACTAAAGACCGAACCTTCGGAATATTCTTTTGCTGACTTGCAGCGCGACCAGACTACGGTCTGGGACGGAGTGTCGAATCCGGTAGCGTTGAAGAATCTGCGGGGGATGAAGCCGGGTGATCGGTTGGTGATCTATGAGACTGGAGATCACAAGAGCGCAGTGGGAACGGCGAGTGTGGTTTCGGTGGACGCGTCGGATGCGAAGAACCCGCGGGTAAAGATCAAGAGTGGCAAGGCGCTGGCCCAGCCGGTAACGCTCGCCGAAGTGAAAGCCAACAAGCGGTTCGCGGACTCGCCATTGGTCAGACAAGGAAGATTGAGTGTAGTGCCGCTCAGCGCGGCGCAGTACGGGTTTTTGACGGGGGAATGAACGGTCTGCCCACCCGCGAACGGGAATGTCAGGGCCACACTAAGGTAATTTGATCGGGCGGCAGCGACTGGGTAGGGTCATAGACAGGTTATGACCACCGAGCCGATTGTGCATCCGCGATTCGCTGTAGCGATCACGGTGATGCTGCGGGAGACGACCGGCGCGGCCATTCTGGCGCAACTGAAGAATATCAGTTTGAGCGGATGCTACCTGGAAACTCCGCGGGAGATTAAAGAAGACACGCGGGTGCGGGTGGTGTTGCAGACCGCCAACATGAATGCCGATGTTTGGGGAGTGGTGAAACGCCGGGACGAGCAGGGCCTGGGCATACGGTTCACCAACGGCGCGACGGTGGAAGACTGGAAGCGGCTGGAAGCGCTGATTGAAGATCTACAAGCTTCGACGCCGGCCCGGGCGGCTTCGGCTGCGGCTTCAAACCTTTAGCGCCGCGGATTCACGCGGATCAAACCAAGTGCTTCAATTCTCGGCGAAGGATCTTTCCTGAGGCGGTCTTGGGAATTGCTTCCACGAATTGTATGGCGCGCGGCTGCTTGTAGTGGGTGAGGCGGTCGGCGACGAATCCGCAGAGTTCTTCTTTCATCTTCTCGGAAGCGACGGAGCCGTCGCGCAGAACCACAAAAGCCACGGGAATCTCACCGGCAGCGGCGTCCTGACGGCCGACAACGCCACAATCGCGGACGGCGGGATGTTCGAGCAGCACACTTTCGACTTCGGCAGGGGCGACGGGAAAGCCCTTGTATTTGATCATCTCTTTACGACGATCGACGACGAAGAAAAAGTCGTCGTGGTCGCGGGTTACGACGTCGCCTGACCAGAACCAGCCGTCACGCAGAGCGGCGGCGGTTGCCTGGGGCTCTTTCCAGTATCCCAACATGAACTGCGGGCCGCGCATGACCAACTCGCCGGGGTGGCCGACGGGAAGCTCATTGCCGAGATCGTCCAGGACACGGCATTCGGTTGCGACCAGGGGCTGGCCGATGGATTCGGGGCGATAGAGTTTGGGGTCGAGATATCCGATGTGAGTGACCGGAGAAGCCTCAGTCATGCCGTATCCCTGGCAGACGAGAATTCCGGTGAGGGAAGTGAAACGCCGCGCCAGCTCTGGAGGGAGCGGGGCGGCGCCCGACTTGACCCAACGGACATGATGGTTGTTGGGGAACTCTCCGGCCTCGGCGGCCTGGCACATGGCGAGGAGCGCGGGCGGCACGGTGGGCATCATGGTGATGTTTTCCTGCACCAGTAAAGGCAAAACCTGCTGCGGGTGGAAACGCGGAACCAACACCAGAGTTGCGCCGAGAGTCAACACAGGATTGAGCATCACGTTGAGGCCGTAGATGTGGTAGAGCGGCAGGAAACAGAGAACAACGTCATTCGGACACAGGTCGGTGGCGTTGGGTGCGATGAACTGAAAGACGTTGGCGACCAGATTGTGATGCGACAGCATGACGCCCTTGGGGAGTCCGGTGGTGCCACTGGAGTAGGGAAGCGCGGCCAGGGTTTGGTCGGAAGGCTTGCCGGGCGAAGGGAAGCGGGCGGTGTCGGGCCGCAAGAGATTGGCGAAAGGCTCAGCTCCAGGGGCCGGCTGGCGAGTGGTGTAGACGCGGCGAAGATTGGGCAAGCCGCCGAGGTTGAGTCCTGCGAGGCTGGGCCCGTCGGTGATGAGGAAGGCCGCGCCGGAGTTTTCCAGTTGATAACGGGCTTCGCGCTCCCGGTAAGTGGGGTTGAGCAGTGTGGGTATGGCTGCGGCGAGCGTAGCGGCATGATAGGCGGCGCAGAATTCCCAGCAATTCGCAAGAAAGATGGCGACGACTTCTGCGGGCTTGAGGCCGGCGGCGATGAATCCGCGGGCCAGGGCTTCGACGGTCTCTCCGTATTCAGCGTAAGAGATGCGGCGATTGCAGGAAGTATCGAAGATGGCGGTCTTGGTGGGGAAACGGCGGCAGCTATCGAGAACGAGGTCGTGGACGAAACGGCCGCGGGGATCGGCGTAGAACTGGGTACGGAGCATGCGGAGGAGATTGTAGCGGAAATGGGGCCGCAGATTTCGCCGATGTCGCTGATAAAAACCAACCCAAGGGCAGCCACGGATTTGCACGGATCAACACGGATTAATTGTAATAGCGTGAACTCGCCCTTGCGGACGACCTGACGAGGTTCCGCGTATCGGACACTGTCTGGTATTCAATGGGGGATTTTGAGTGTAAGGGCGATTTATCAACAAGTACCCAAAGTAGCTTTCGTCAGCGCGAAAGAAGCGGGTTTCCGATTCCCGATTATTGTGTCAATGTAGACGGATGCCGAAAGCCTACCGAACTGACGTAATCTCCCATCCGAAGTTTCAAGCCGAACTGGGGAAGTCAAAGGATGCTCTGAGATCAGAGCGCGTGCGATGTCCGGTTGGTGGTTGCGAATGTAGCTATGCAATGTATGGTCTCCAGGCCTCAAGTCGCGACCGCCACATAACGACTCTCCAAGAACGGCTTACACGAGAACATCCAGGTCACACCAGCGAAGTGTTGGCCGTGAATGCATTTCGCAGAGTTGCGAGGTGAAGACGGGCTTTGGGTCAATGAGTGTAATGGAGATATTTCGCCAATGACACTGGAAGTTCGGCTTTAGCCACCCAACAATGACCGCGCGGCTCCCGCTATACTGTCTGCCGAGTTCAATCTCTCACGGTTTCCGGAGCGGATCATGTCGAATACGCTACCCCTAGGCTTAGTAGTCCTTCTGGCTTTAAGCAGCATCGTATCTGGGCAATCTTCGGGCGCGACTGCCCCACCCTCGCCGCCGCCGAGCCCCGAGATTAAGAGATTGGTGGAAGCGTTTTCTGGGACGTGGTCTATTACGCTGAAAATCGAGCCGAGTGAGAGCTTGCCCAAGGGTGGCGGGGGAAAGGGCGAGGAAGTGTGGAGGCCCGGTCCTGGAGGCCTCTCGTTGATTGAGGATTACCACTCTTCGGGGGACGAAGGCGATATTTCTGGCTTGGGAGTCGCATGGTGGGACAACAATGCGCAGAGGTATCAGGTGACGTGGTGCGACAGCGGTAATCCCGATGGCTGCGGAATCATAAAGCATGGAGCCAAATGGGAAGGCCGCACAGTGGTAGCGACGGACGAATGGCAAAAGAACGGGAAGAAGATTATCTTGAAGGAAGTCTTCTCTGACTTCACTCCGACTTCCTTCAAACAAACCCTTTATCAGGGCGAATCCGGTGGGGAATTGAAAATGTTCATGTCCATTCTGGCGTCGAAGGTGCGATAGCGTGTTGTAACCAGGCGATTACACGTTTTGAGAACTGGCCGACTCTGCCCCAGGGTCAATGAGTTCTATAAAAAGGGATGTCAAGAAAAAAGTTCTGCCTCGACCGGAGGCGAGATTTCTTTTCTCGAGATCCAGCCCACTGTAGTTTCGCTTCCCTGGGAGGGTTTGGGGTTTTGTCC
>JBKQLO010000173.1:0-37658 GCA_052147055.1 Terriglobales bacterium | reverse complement strand
GAGATGCTGGTGCAGATCGACGAAGGAATGTTTGCCTGAGTGTTTCTCTGGAGAATCAGCAACCACGAGACGCTGGATGGACGCGGCGGTCTGTTGGCCTCAGCGCGCTGGCATACCCGCGGACGGCCCATTGTTTACCTGGCTACCACTCCAGCGGGTGCGCTGGTGGAAGCGCTGGTACATCTTGAGCTGAAGCCGGATCAACTGCCGAAGAGTTATCAGTTGATGAAAGCGGAGGCGCCGGATGACTTACCGAAGATGCATTTCTCTGCGCTCAGCGAAGACTGGCGTCACAATGAGACCGCCTCTCGTACCTTGGGCGATGAGTGGCTGGCGCAGAATCAGACGGCGTTGTTAGAAGTGCCGTCGGCGATTTTGCCCGAGACGTTCAACCTGCTGTTGAATCCTCTGCATCCGGACGCAGCGCGGGTGAGAGTATTGTGGCACGAGGCATATCCGTTTGATGAGCGGTTGTTTAAGGGGATGGGGCGGTAGGGCAGCGGCAAGATGCCTCAGGCGCTAAAGCGCGTCGAAAGTAAGGGATCTCAATGCAGCGCTGACGCGCTGCTCCACCCAAAACGAAATTCTCCGGCGCGGCTGAAGCCGCGCCCTTTCAAATCTATTGTTCACCAAACATCGGTACCTGGCGAGTGTCGCTCGGGAGGCCGCGACGACGGCGGCGAGTGGCTCCGATTACTGCTAAGACCGTAAGCGATTCTAATGCGCTACGGGGCACGAAGATGCGTTGGGTGTTCGAGCGCAGATCCGGGGGATTGATCAAATAGCCTTCGGCCGACGCCTGCAACAGGTCATTCGGCATCATTCCTTCCAGGACGTCGCCGTCTTTGAAGCGGAGGCGCACCCACAATCCCTCGGTGCGAGGGCGGGTGGTGAAGGTCTTGCGGCTGGGCGAGTCGGAATCGCCGAACTCGCGGACGAAAGTAACGACTTTGACCTCGCGCAGGTCAATGGCGATGACGTTGCCGGTGGTATTGAGCAGTTCCAGCTTGCCTTCTTGGACAAAATTGGCGGGCGCGACGTAGCCATTGACCGAATCACGGTCAAGTTTGCGGACTACGACTTTCTTGTGGGTTGAGGGCATGCTGGTCGAGCCAAAACCGCCCAGGTTGCGGCTTCCTGCGGTTCGGCGTAGTCACATTCTCACACTTTTGCTGCGAACATAGTCAGTCATCTGCTTCGTAGTAGCCAAAACGTTAACCTTGTGATATTTTCTGTAGGTACCGAGGCCACGCCTGAAACCTCTAAAGCTAGTCTACAGAGCAGTTTACGTGGAAGTCGGCGGGTCTATCCCTAAGTTCCCAGTGTGTCCTGTGGAAAATGCGAGTCCCACTTCGGCGGCTGGCCTTACTCTGCAACTCCGAGGTAAGCATGGCTGATTACATCTACACCATGGAGATTCGCTTGACGCCCGATCAGCAACGGGGCGTCACACTGGTGCAGGAGATCGCCCGCGCCGCGGAGATGAATATCTATCTGACGGGGGGCGCGGTGCGGGACATCATCAGCGGATTTCCCATTCGCGACCTCGATTTCACAGTCCAGGGTAATCCGCTCAAACTGCAAAAGGAGTTGGAAGGAGCGGGCGCCGTGGTTTCATCGGCGGACGAAGATCTGAAAGCGATCTACCTGGTGCTGCCCGGCAAGGTGCGCGCCGAGATCAGCCCAGCCCGCACCGAGCGCTATGAGAAAGTGGGGAAGCCGCCTCTGGTTGCGCCCGCGACCATCATTGAAGACCTGCGCCGCCGTGATTTCACGGTCAATGCCATGGCGTTGTCGCTGAATCCGGGTTCGCGGGGTCTGCTGATGGATCCGTTTAACGGGGTGGCGGACATTGAAGCCAAACTGATCCGCGTGCTGCACAACTACGCCTTCGTGGAAGATCCGTCGCGGCTGATTCGGGCCACGCGGTTTGCGGCGCGATTTCACTGGCCGCTCGAGGAGCGCACCCAGGCGAGGTTCCAGTCTGCCAAGGAAAACAACTATATCGACCACGTCAGCAACCGGGCGATTGGGATCGAGATCGAGCAGTTGGCCTATGAGGATGACCCGCTGCACATCGTGCGTGCGCTGGAAAAGGACGAGTGGCTCAAGGTATTGAACCCGCATTGGACCACGGCCAAAGTGGACACGGTGGGGCTGAGTCAGTTAGTGAAAACCCGGCAGCAGATGAATGAACTGGGATATACGCCCGATCCCTCACCGGCCGTTCTGTATTTCCTGACGTCACGGCTCAATGACAAGGACGTTGCGGACGTTCGGCGAATGATTCCACGCAAGGACCTGGTCGAAGCCTGGAAAGATCTTGAAGACAATGCCAAGGATTTGGCCAAGCGGCTGACAGGCAAGGAAGCTGCGACGCCGTCACGTACGTGGAAGCTGCTGTCGGAGGCACGCGCGGAAATGACGCTGTTTCTCGCGGTGACCGCTAAGCAGCAAGCGGTGGCGCAGAAAATCAAGAATTTCTTCACCAAGTGGCGGCAAGTGCAGCAAAGGATTCCGTTGCCGGAGATGACAGAGTTGCACATCACGCCGCAGTTGCCCGAGTATTCCAAGATTGCTCACGATGTGTTCACGCTGCTGCTGGATGGCAGACTGCGGTCGCGGACGGAAACACTGAAGTTCTTGAAGCCGCTGGCGCCACCGCCTCCGCCACCGCCGCCACCGCCGAAGCGCGGACGGGCGGCGAAAGCCACTGCCGCAGCGCAAGTAGCCGCGGTGCCAGCCGCAGACGCCGGAAAGACGGCAGGCGGAAAGAAGGCCAAAGCCGCACCGGCAGCGGCGCCTGTTCCGCCGCCGAAGCCGGCGATCGTTGCGAAGCCAAAGAAAGCTGTCGCGAAGGAGCCTGCCCCCAAGAAGAAGCCGGCCAAGCCCGCAGTGAAGAAGGCCAAGGGGAAAAAGAAGAAGCGGTAGAACCTCTCTTTCGCCGCTCCACGGCTGGTGCCACTTCCACGTTCACCCACGGCTTGGGCCGTGGGTTTATTCTTGCGCGACATCTTTAGAGTGTGATTAGCCGGGAAGTTGCCCGCGCTAGATTTCTTTGCCCCGTGACGCTTTCGATCCGGGAAGGTTTTGATCTCCGGTGATCAGGCGCGCGCCGCGCTCGTAGGTGAAGTATGACCACGCCCACTGGATCATCACGAGGATGCGGTTGCGGAAGCCGATCAGGAAGAAGATGTGAACGAACAACCAGGACAGCCAGGCGAGGAACCCGGAAATGTGAACCTTGCCGAATTCGGCGACGGCAGCAGCCCGGCCAATGGTGGCGAGGTTGCCCTTGTTGAAGTAGTGGAAATTGTGGCGGGACTCGCCGCGCAGTTCGCGTCCGATGTTGCGCGCAACCGCGCGACCCTCTTGCATGGCGACGGGCGCGACGCCAGGAATAATCCTGCCACTTTCATCTTTGAGTGACGCCAGGTCGCCGATGACGAAGACCTCGGGATGGCCGGGGATGCTGAGGTCGGGACTTACAAGTACCCGTCCGGCACGGTCGACGGGCGCTCCCAGCTTTTTGCCCAACGGAGACGCGGCGACTCCAGCGGCCCACAGAATTACGGCTGCGGAGAGCTGGGTTTCACCCATGCGCACGGCGCCGGCTTCGACGCCGGTGACCAGGGTTGAAGTGCGCACATCGACGCCCAGATGGCGAAGCTGTTCCTCCGCGCTGCGAGAGAGATCCTCAGGATATGCAGGCAAGATGCGCGGGCCGCCTTCGAGCAGGATGATGCGAGTGCTCTTGGGATCGATGGATTGAAATTCATCGGCCAGCACGCGACGTGAAATCTCGGCCAGGGTCCCAGCCAGTTCGACACCGGTTGGCCCGCCGCCCACGATTACGAAATTCAGCGGCTGCTGCGGACCTCCGCTGGCAGCCTGGCGTTCGTCCAGTTCGAAGGCGAGCAGAACGCGGCGGCGGATTTCGAGTGCATCTTCGATGGTCTTCAAGCCGGGAGCGAACGGTTCCCATTCGTCGTGGCCGAAATAGGCGTGGCTAGCGCCGGCGGCCACGATGAGGTAGTCGTAAGAGACCTCGAGATCGGGGAGTTTCACCCGGCGTTGTTCGAGGTTGAAATCCTGCACCTCACCCAGAAGAACTTCAATATTGCGGCGGCCACGAACGATCCAGCGGATGGGCGCGGCGATTTCGGCGGGAGAAAGTCCGGCGGTCGCCACTTGATAAAGCAGCGGCTGGAAGGTGTGGTAGTTTCTGCGGTCGATGAGCGTGACTTCGACGGGCAGACGGGCCAGATGCCGGGCCGCTTGCAAGCCGCCGAAACCGGCGCCAACGATTACTACTCGCCGAACGTGGTTGCTTTCCATGCCACCTACCGACAAAAGAGTACCATCCTACGTTTTAATTAGATTCCCGCAGTGGGGCGGAGGTCGAAGAGTTTCGCTCGGCAGTAGGCCGGGACACTGACCAGTCACTCATGCGGCGCTTGCCGGATCGGTTAACATGAGCGGGTCAGACCCGAGCCAACGCTTTGGCCGCGAAAACCTCACAAACAGAACCGCCGTCCAATGCCACTCGCCACTGGCTTCTCTTTCTGGTGCCCTCGGCGAGCGACGTGCTTTTTGTTGCGTTACTGTTCGGGTTGAGTTGCGGAGCGTTAGGTCGGCTGCTGCTGCGCGATGCCGGCATTGGCTGGCACATTCGCAACGGCCAGCAGATGCTGCTGACCCACGCCATCACCCGCGTGGATTCGTTTTCGGCGACGATGAACGGTAAGCCGTGGTACGCGTGGGAGTGGCTCTACGACGTGGTGTTTGCGGTGATTCACCATGCGCTGGGGCTCAACGGAGTCGTTTTCTACACTGCGGCAATCATCGCTGCGACGTTTGTTTTGACCCTGCACTTAGGGCTGCGGCGGGGGGGAAGTGTTCCGATCACACTGTTGCTTGTGATTTTGGCGCTGGCGGCTTCGGCTGTCCATTTTCTGGCCCGGCCGCATGTGTTGAGTTGGCTGCTGACGGTGGTGTGGTTCGAGGTGCTGGATTCGGCCGCAGGTGTACCGCCTTCGGAGCAGAAGAAGCGCTTGCTCTGGCTGCCGGTGGTGATGCTGCTTTGGGTAAATGCGCACGGCGGTTTCGTGCTTGGATTTGTTCTGCTGGCGGTGTATTTCGCAGGGGGAGTGATTGAGTACTGCACTAATCGCGAACGGCGGGACGAACTTATAGCCTGGTTGAAGCGGCTGTTTGGCGTCAGTTTGCTGGTGGCAGCAGCCAGCTTCGTCAATCCGTATACTTATCACCTTCACATCCACGTTTATCGTTATTTAACCGACCGCTATCTGATGGACCGGATCAGCGAGTTTCTTTCGCCGGACTTTCACGGCGCGGCACAGCAATGCTTCGCGCTGCTGGTGCTGATTGCAATCGTGGCTGTGGCCACGGCGCGGAGAAGGCCGAGCGCGACGCATCTTTTGGTGCTGCTGGTTGCCACTTATGGAGGGCTCTATGCCACGCGCAGTCTGCCGACGTCGTCGCTGCTGATTACGCTGATTATTGCTCCCGTAATTTCAGAAAGCGTCGCTGGGTTGGGCGGGAACGCTGCTGCTGCTGGCTGGCTGCGCGGGTTAGCTTCATGGACAAAGTCTTTTGGCGAGCGCATGGGGACGCTGGAGAAAAGTCTTCACGGGCATCTCTGGCTGGTGGTGGTGTTCGTTTTCGGCCTGTGGGCGTGTGCCCATCAGGGACGGATTGGCTCGACTCAGTTCATCAATGCATATTTTGACCAGAAGCGATTTCCAGTGGAAGCGACGGAGGTGATTGCGGAGCGGGGGATCCACGGGCCGATTTTCAGTTTGGATTATTGGGGCGGGTATCTCATTTATCGTTTGTATCCTGAGACTAAGGTGGTGGTGGATGATCGCCACGATTTGTATGGTGATGAGTTCTTCAAGGACTATTTGAAGGTGGTTTTGGTTCAGCCGGGATGGGATGAAGGTTTGGACAAACTGCATGTGGATTGGGTGCTGATGCCGACAGACTCGCCGCTGGCGAATATTCTCAGGTTAAAGGCCGGGTGGGAATCGGTGTACGCGGACAAGACGGCAGCGCTGTTTCGGCGGGTGAAGTAAAGAGGGTTGGCTCAGTTCATCGGGTGTCGATATCGAATCCCAGGATGGCGTTGACTTCGACGGGTTGCTCTCCGCGAAATGCGGGGCGGAACTTCCAGGCAGGCAGGGCGGCCAGAACCTTGACGGTCAACTCGTGCGCGCCGGGTTCGAGGACGCGAGGGTTGCGAAGCAGGCCGGAGCGGTCAAGAACGCAGGCGATGATCAGCCGCGAGCGCTTGAGGTTGGCGGGTAGATCGGTACGCATGGGATGAGGAGCGGTCAGGTCCTCTCCGTAAGGGTGCGTGACTGAAGTGGGATCTGCATATTCCAGCACGGCGGGCCCCAAGGCAGTGTCGATATAAATGGTGTAGACCTTGTCACCCTTGAGGGTGCCGTAAAAGTTAAAAGCGCCGCCGGAACGCGAAGTGCCGACTACGGTGATGTCAGGGCCTTCCTGACCGTTTATGGCCGAGGTGCGGCCGGGAGCGGTGGCGGAGCCGCCGCCGTCTGCGCCAAAGCTGGGCAGAGTGATGATGTTGTTTCCGCCGTGCACCGAGACTCCCGGCAAAGGCGGCTTGCCGACGCCTCCAGTGCCGGCGCCGCCGGAACCAGGGTAGGGAGAAATGCCGCCGTGCGCGGACGCATCGGCACCCAGTCCTGCGCCAGACTTAGCCCCGCCTGAGCCTTCGCCAGAAAAGCCACTGCCTGGGCCTTCACCGCGGGCGATGCCTTCTCCGCCTTGACCTTCTCCGACGCCGAGTTTGTTTCCACCCGCGGGCGAGAGCGCCAAAGAACCGGCCCCGGCGCCGCCGGGCACGCCGACTTTCGATCCGGGCCGGCTAGAAAGCACGATCCCGCTTCCGCTGGTGTTGCCACCAGTGTTGCTGGGCGGCGCAGTCACTGAACCGGCGTCGAGCGGGCCGCCGAGTCCTGTGCCACGGTTGCCGTGGCCCATGCCTCCGGCCGATCCTGCCCCGGACACGCTGGGTGGAGGTGGAACTACTGCCGAGCCTCCGCCTAGTCCGGCCACCGTCGTCTGCTTGCCCAGTGAGCCACCTCCGACCTGTACCGGGGGCGGAACCACGTTGGGACTTCCCAGACTCGCAGCCGTGCCCCGGCCGTTGGGGGCACCACCCACCTGGACCGGCGGCGGCACGACACTGGCGTTGCCTAATCCGCCGAACGAGCGGCGATCGGACGTATTGCCTCCTACCTGCACTGGCGGCGGCACGATTTGCTTTTGCAATTCGCCCGAGCCGAATCCTGGGCCTGAGGCCTTAAGGTCGCGAGCAATTTGTGTGGGAGGTGGCGCAATCACGCTGGGCGCTGGCAGCGTGAGCCGCGGATTGAGGTTGGCGAGCTGCTCGGGGGCGGACACCGGCGGTGGAACCACACTCACGGCTTGTGAGCCCGGAATGCGGGCCGAAGTGATATTGCGCTGCGGAGCACTCGGGGGCGGCGGAACTACGGTTGCACTCAGTGCAGGGGCACGCCGCAGTTTTTCTTGTTCGACTCCTGGAGCGGGCGCGACGGCAGTTTCAGTCAACCTCGGCGCCTGCAAGGATGGCCTCAAACCCTCGGCGGGAGCGGGGCCGGGGATTGGCTTGTACGCGAGCAGGTTGGCGACGGCCGAGCTCGACATTGGCAAGTTCAGCTTGGGGGCATCCACTATTTTTTCCCGCAGCAAGTCACCACGGGCCACACGGATCACTTGAGTGCGGTGATGGGCTTCGTGTCCGCCAGCGCGCCCGGAACGGCCGGCGCGGGCTCCTCCACGGTCTTCGGTTTGAGGCAGTTCATCCCCAGAAAAATAAATGACATCGTATTTCGGCAGGCTGGGTGGTTGGTAAGGCCGCAGGCTGGCCAGGCGGGCGGGCAGCACGATGACAGCAATTATCGCAATTATTTCTACAAGCCAGGAAAGCAGCATTCCGCGATAGGGAAAAAGTTCAGTCTTGGCTTCGCCAGCCAAGTGCTTGGGAGACTTGCTCAAGGCCGGGCCGATCGCGGTGACGAACTCCTGCCACGGCGACGACCATTCGACCAGAAGCCTAAGGTCGTCGCTGCTCAACTGGCCGTTCCTGAGTTCTTCGTTCTTGAGTTCAACGCTCACGCCGTAGGTGTCTCCCGTGGCCGGCCCATCGCGATATCGATTTCATCTCCGACTGCGGTCCGGCTGGAACGCAGCGTATCTCCCGGCAACTCAAGCACCGAAGCCGCTTTTAGACTCACCCTGGCCACACGCCAAGGCCGCAGGTTCTCCTCGATGTGCACCACGCGGTGGCGGCGATCAAGGTAGATCACATCAATGGGAAAATTCATGGCAAAGCTATGGACTCCGCGGCAGGGCACGATCCACAAGCCATCCCCGGTACGAAAGTTCGCGGCCGCCGTACCCATCAAGCCGCGGAAGCGGGACCAATGGGTTGCGGCAAGCGTGACATGAGTGGCCAGATACGCTTGTCGCGTCCGGTTAAACGCATAGCCTGTGGAACCCGGTAAAGACATCATAACTCCTGAACGCATTTCCTGGTTGGGGGACCTTCTACCGTGCCGTCTCGGGCATGAGCGTGCGGATCAACTGAATCACCGCCGGCCCGAGGGTGACAAAGATAATCGAGGGGAGGACAAACAGTACGAGGGGGATCACCATTTTGATGGTGGTTTTAGCGGCTTGTTCTTCGGCCCGCTGACGGCGCTCGGTGCGCAAGGAATCGGAGTGCACGCGCAGCGCCTGGGCCACACTGGTGCCGAAACGGTCAGTCTGAATCAGGGTTCCGACCAGGGAGCGAATGTCGTCGACCCCGGTGCGTTCGGCCAGATTGCGCAGGGCTTCGGGCCGAGGCTTGCCGGCGCGCATCTCGAGGTTTACGAAATGGAACTCGTCACTCAATTCCCGGTGGGCATGCTGCAAGTCCTGACCCACGCGCATCAAAGCCTGATCGAGGGCGAGTCCGGCCTCCACGCAAATGACAGTGAGATCGAGCGCGTCCGGCAAGCCCAGCTTGATACGCTGCTGGCGGTTGCGGATCAGCCGCTTGAGCACGAACCGGGGAAGAAAGAAGCCCAGGGCGGTGACACTTACGAGCAGCATGGGAGAACTGAAACCGCTGCTGACCACCACCAGCCCGAAACCGAACAGCGCACACGCCAGACGGCTGCCGACGTAAATGGTCAAATGACGCGGGTCGCGGTAGCCGGCCTGGATCAGCCAGGCCCGCGCGCGGGAGACTTCACCGGGTGAGAGCGGAATGGCCTTGCTGAGGGGATCGAGCGCCTGCTCAATGCGTTCCCGCATGGCTGGCTTTTCCTGGGGTTTCTCGCGTTGCCAGCCCAGGGCGCGGAGGCGGGCACCGAGCACCGAGGAAGGCGCGTACGCGGCTGCCCCGAAGGAAAAAATCACCGCGACTACCGACAGAAACACGAGGATGGTGAGGGCCAGCGCCATAGGTCAGACCTGAATCTGAATGATCTTGCGGATTACGAAATAACCGATGGTTTGCAGTACGATCCCGGCGACCACCAAAGTGTGCCCGATGGGATCAGCGAACAGGGGGCGGATAAATGCCGGGTTGGTGGTAAGCATCACCACCACAATGATGGGAGGCAGGCCCATCAGAAGCATCATGGTGAGGCGCCCCTGGGCGGTGTACACGCGCACCTGCCGCATGATCTTGAAGCGCTCGCGGATCACATAAGAAAGATTATCCAGAATTTCGGCGAGGTTGCCGCCGGTCTCGCGTTGCAGCATGACCGCGGTCACAAAGAATTTTACGTCCACCAGCGGCACGCGCGCGGCCAGATTCATGAGCGCATCGCGAACCGGAAGACCGAACTTCTGTTCTTCAAACAGCTTACGAAACTCCGAGGCAATGGGTTCGGCGATTTCATTGGCAATCAACTCCAAGGCCGTGGTAAACGCGTGGCCGGCGCGCACCGCCCGGGCCAGGGTATCGATGGCATTGGGAAACAACTCTTCGAATTTCTGAAAGCGCTTGGTGCGACGGTAGGAGGCGTAGGAATACGGGAAGGTCCCGCCCAGTACAACGCCCACCAAGACGAATAACAGCGCCTGATTGGGTGGCAGGGAACCGGCGACAAAGTACCCGATCACGGCGAACACCACGGCACTCACCACGCAGAGCAGGAGAATATTTCCGGCTCGAACTTTCAAATCGGCCTGCTCCAGAAAGATCTGGAAATTCGCCATGCGCTCGGAGCGGCGGAGCAAGCTGTCGAGCGCGGGAATCTTGCTCATCATTTCATCGCGCAGCAGGGCAAGCTCTTCAACGGTCTGTTGCTCGGCTTTTTGCACCGAGGCCAGGCGGTCGCGCAGCATCCGGGCCTGGGCGCTGCGCTGGTCGAGGAAGGAACCGACGGCGAACACCAGCAACGCAACCAGCACGAACACCACGAAGGCGATGAGCGTCAACATTGTTCGTAACTCCAGCAGCTCGAGGGGCGGTTCAAACTTCCATCTGCGCGTCAAACAAGTCGCGGCGCAGGCGGCAACCGGCGGTGGCGAGCCGGTCGGCGAATTTGGGTTGGATTCCGGTTCCCCGGAAGCGTCCCTTCACCCTTCCATCTTTATCGATCCCCACCCGCTCAAACACAAAAACTTCCTGCATAGCGATGATGTCACCTTCCATGCCGGTGACTTCGGAGACGGAAATCACCTTGCGGGTGCCGTCCGCCATGCGCGCAATCTGCACCACGGCGTGGATGGCGGAAGCGATCTGGTGACGCATGGCCCGTTCAGGTAAATTGAGGTTCGCCATGGAGAACATGCTCTCCAGGCGGGCCAGGGCGTCGCGCGGTGAGTTGGCGTGTACCGTGGTCAGTGAGCCTTCGTGACCGGTGTTCATGGCCTGCAACATATCGAAGGCCTCCTCGCCGCGAACCTCGCCCACTACGATGCGGTCCGGCCGCATACGCAGACTGTTGATGACCAACTGCCTCTGGCGGACCGCGCCTTTGCCTTCAATATTGGGAGGACGGGTCTCCAGACGCACCACGTGTTCCTGCTTCATTTGTAGTTCAGCCGCGTCTTCAATGGTCACGATGCGCTCGGAATTTGGAATGAACCCGGAGAGCACGTTGAGCAGGGTGGTCTTGCCGGCGCCGGTTCCGCCCGAGACCAGGATATTGAGCCGGCCCTTGACCATGGCCGAGAGCAACTCCAACATACTTTCGGTGAGGGTCTTGTTTTCGATCATGTTGCGGGCAGTGAGGGGATCGTGGCCAAAGCGCCGGATGGAAAGGCAGGGGCCATCGATGGCCAGCGGTGGAATGATGGCGTTCACGCGGGAGCCATCCGCCAGGCGAGCGTCCACCATGGGCGAGGATTCATCCACGCGCCGTCCCACCCGCGAAACGATGCGGTCAATGATCTGCATCAGGTGGGCATCATCCTTGAAGCTCATGCCGTGGATGAGTTCAATCTTGCCCGCCCTTTCAACGTAGATCTGATTGTAGCGGTTGACCAGGATGTCGGAGATGGTGGGGTCTTTAAGCAGGGGTTCCAGCGGACCCAGACCGAAAATCTCGTCCAGAATCTCTCGCGACAAACGTTCCCGCTCGGCGAAACTAAGCGGCACGGCCTCACTATTGACGGTGTTGCGGATGAGCAACAACACTTCATCGCGGGCGGTGTCGTTGGGAGCGCGTCCCAGTTTTTCCAGATCCAGGCGGTCGAGGATCTTGCGGTGAAGGTCGGCCTTGACCTGCTGGTACTCGGTCCTCTCGAAGGTCTGAAGATTTGCCATGGAAATGTCCGAAAAGTCCTAACGAAACCGTTCTGCGCTACACTGTCTTAAACAACGACCAAGCCTTGCGTTTCACATCCAGATCATCTTCCGTCAGTCGCGCGGCCAGTCCGGCGAAGGAGCGGGCAATTTCGGTATTGTGCTGCTGGGAAAGGGGAACGCCGCGATCGATGGCGGTGGAGACTGCGAAATACTGGTTGGGGATTTTCCATAGCAGTTTCACTCCGACAGCGGCTTCCGCATCGCTCTCGCTGAAACCGGGAATCTTGCGAAAACGGTTCAGGACCAACTGCACCTTTTCGCGGCTGCCACTCTCACTCAAGTATTGCTGCACCCGGGCTGCGCTCCACAGGGAAGCGACATCGGTGTGGGCCACCATCAGCACTATTTGCGCCAGATTGGAAACCAGCCGGGTGGCGGCATCGATGCGCGACGATGCGTCCACCACTACATAGCGGAAATGGCCGACCAGCATGTCAAACAGTTTGGCGAACTCCGCGGTCGAGGGCTCTGCGGGCACGGGCATGGTCGGGCCCGCCAGCAGTTGCAAGCCTCCAGCGTGGCGGGTCATGAAGCTTTCCAGCAGGGAACTGTCGAGACGGTGCAGATTGCGGATCGCGTCTCCCACAGTGAACACCGGTTTCAAATTCAGGTGCAGGGCGCAGTGCCCGAGCGGGGCAATGTCCACCAGCGCTGTATTACCGTGTACGGCTTGCAGTGCCAGAGCAAGATTGACTGCCACCGTGGTGGCTCCACTGCCTCCTTTGGCATTGACCACCGAGAACATTCTGCCGCGCAATTCCTCCCGGCGATTTTTGCGCTGGGCGGTGCTCAGGCGCACGAAGGCTTCCAGCAGATCGGTGGTGGTGGTGGGTCTTTCCACAAATTCCCGCGCCCCGGCCCGCATCGCACTCACGATGACCTGCGGCTGCGACAGGCTGCCCACGGCGAACAGAGCCGACTCCGGCAGTTCCTGGTGAAGCAGTTCGATGGCATGCAAGGCAAAGCTGGAATTGTCGGGGGGGATGTCCACCAGAACCACGTCGGGGTTGGCCGCGTGAATGCGGCGCGTCACCGGATCGGTGGAGGCAACCGGAAAGCTGGCGCAAGTGTGCACGGTACGGGCGACGCTGGTGCCGTCCACTAGAACTTGCAAGACGGCGCGCTGCTCGCTATCCGATGCAACGATCACTACTGAAAGCTCGGGCATGGTACTGCGGTTTCTCCTACGAACGCTTCACTCGCCAAACGAAATCACGCGGCAAAATACTCATTCCACAACCTGCCTTCATTTGCCGCCGGTGGCCGCCGGCTTCTTGGGGTCAAACTTGTCCTTGTTCAGGAACGGCTGCGGATAGCTAGGCCCGGCTGGAGCCTGGGTGCTGGGCGAGATGCGGTGTACGGTGCACAGCACCATTAATTCTGTCTTGCTCTTTTGAAGATTTCTGCTCTGGAAAAGTTTGCCCAGGATGGGGATGTCACCAAGCCCGGGTATCTTGTTGTAGAGGTCGGTGACGCGGTTGTCGAGGAGCCCGGCGATCACAAAACTCTGCCCATCCTGCAATTCAAATTCGGTCTCCGCGCGGCGGGTGCTCAACGCGGGCACGGTAAAGCCCGAAATCTGCAAAGCGTTGGTGAAGTCCAGGGTGCTGACTTCCGGGGCCACCTTAAGGTGAATGTTTCCGTTGGGCATGATGACGGGAGTGAATAGCAGCTTCACGCCAAAATCCTTAAAGGAAATGGTCACCGCGGCAAACCCCTGGCCGGGCTGCACGATGGGGAACGGGAACTGGCCCCCGGCGAGAAAACTTGCCTCTTTTCCATTGACCGCGATCAGGTTCGGTTCCGCAAGAATCTGCAACAGGTTCTTTTGTTGAAGCGCCTCCACCACCACGCCGAAGTTAATGTCGGTGCGAAAGAGGAACAGGTTCAGAGGGTTGGTAAGGTTGAGGGTGGGAGGGGTGGCGGAGGTGGAAGTGGTGGTGGTGCCACCAGCCGTGCTGGTACTGGCGGAACTGGTGGAGACTGACATTCCGCCAAATTGACCGGTGGTTACGGTTCCGGTGGTGTGGCCGGTGCCCGGAGTCAGATACTCGGCGCCCAGTTGCAGGGCGGCAGCACGATCCACTTCCGCGAACTTCACTTCGAGAAGAACTTCCTGCGCCCCCACCGGACCGAAGGTCAGCACGTTGACGACGTTCTTGGAATAGGCCTCGGCAATCAGGCCGGCGCGCTTGAAGACGTCTTCAGTCGACACATGGCCGGACAGCACAATCGCGGAGCGTGAGGGAGTGACGTTGATCTGTTCGTCCGGAAACACAGCTTTCTCTTCTTCCGCGGCGGCGCTCACGTCCACATCCACGCGCAGATCGAAACTGCGGGAACGGTCAAGTTCATCCCAGATGAGCAGCGACACTTCGCCCGCGGAACGGCCGTGCACCAGGATTTGTGTGGGCGTGACCACGATGGGATCGGCAACGGTCGCGTCGGTCACAGAGACTCTCTTGATGCGCTCGGTGGTGTTGATCAGGATGGATTTCCCCACCATGACCCGCAGGGGGGCCGAGCCTTGTGATTCCTGGGACGCGGACTGCGCGCTGGCCTCCGGACCCTTGGCTGCGGGCTGGTTCTGGGCAACGCGGGCCGGAGCCAGACTCAAAAGGCTCAGAAGAACCACTGTCGTTATCAGCGTTTTCATCTTTCGGTTCTCCCACCCACGGGAGTGAATCGCCATGTTGTCTACCCTCAAACCCGGACTTGTGCTCAGAACTTGGTCTCTTCCTTCTTGTCCCCTTTGTAAACCTCGACCGTAAAGACGGTCGGCGCCGGAGGAGCAGCCGGTGCAGCCACGTGCTTTGTCCGATGCTCGGCCGGTGCTGGCGCGGTTGCCGGGGCGGTCAGCGGCATCTTGTAGAGTGATGCCGACCTCGCTGCCGCCAATTCCTCCTGCCGCGTGTCCATGGGATTGCGAAGCGCCAGCTGGATGTGGCCCTGATTGCTGGCCAGGGTCAGCTTCTGGGCGTCATCCGGCGACACCAGCAAAGTAATGACGGGGGTGGTTTGCGGTTCGCCTGCGGAGTTGCGCTCCAGCCTCTGTCCGGTGGCAATGACGGCCACGTTCTCCAAGACGGTGGTGGTTTGGGGTTCGCTTGATCCCTGAGGACTTCCCGTCAATAGCACGTCGACATGTGTTCCGGGCAAGACGAAGCCAGAAACCGAGGTGGTGTCATTCACGCGCACCGACACCGCGCGCATGCCGGGTGGGATTAGAGACGGCAGTCCCGAGCCGGCGTTTTCTCCCGCCAGCTTGTTGGTGAGAATGAATTCTCCCCGCGCGATGGGGACCACAACCCCGCGGCCGATAACTTTGTTCTTCAGATGAAAAACGCCGGCGGGCAAATCGGCGGAGGCGAAGCGCACCGCCCGGATGTCCTTTTCCTCGATCTTCGAGCCCACTTGCAGATCGTCGGCCGCCACCAGGATCTCCTCACCCGGCGCCTGATTGCCACCCCGGCCGGACTGGAGATTCCGGTAAACGGCAAAACTCACGAAGGCGCCCAGTACCAGGGCGACGACCCCAATCATCAATAGCCGGTTACGATTCATTCCTGCTCCTCAGGAACCCAAATCCTGCCTGCCAATAAGCACAGCACTGGCCGAGAATGCGGCAATCCGTCGAGCGCTGGCGGCCCTATTGCGCGATCGAGCTGGCGACGGACGAAAACACATTGTTGGCGTTGGCCCCGATCAGACGTATCGTGCCCACGACGATGACCAGAATCACGGCCAGCATGACCGCGTATTCTGCGATGTCCTGCGCCTCTTCATCGCGCCATAGCCTGCGGAAAATGTTCTTCATTTACCGAACCTCCTTAACGTCGCGCCCCACTTCAACGGTGACACTCCTGCGCCGACCATGCACTGCGGCCAGGCACGCAGCATTAGACCTTGCTGCGTGTTCCAAATCAACAGCTTGCGAAGGGGGAAGGACGCGCATTGCGTGTCCCCGCTCCATGATACCCCGAAGCGATGGGGGTTGGAGCGACAATTTATTGCACACCTGGCCCAGAAGAGTAACTTGCGTAATGGCGGGTTGCGGCGGGGCCGAAATGTGCCGACCGCTTTCGGCAGGAGAAGCCGGACGGTCCGCGCCCGGCTCTGGAGTGGAGATCAGCGCCGCAGCTGAAACGCGACGCCGCTGTAAATGCCGTTACTCTTCCGGCCGCCGCCGGAGGTTGTGCCGTAGAGTGCGCCGTTTTGCAGCAGCACGCCAGCCTCAGGCGAAGCGCCGTCTTTTCCGCCTGTGAAGCTGTAGAGGGTGGTCTCGGTCCAGGCGCCGCCGGGATCCGATGGCGGCGTCAACTGAAATACTGTCCCCGCGTTGGAATCCCCACCTCGCCTTGTGGTGCCGTAGAGCACGTGCCGATTCTGGATTAGGCTGCAAGATGGAGATGCGCCGTCCACGCCCGGCGGCGTTCCGGTTCCCGAGAACTAACCGTTCCACACTTCAATCCTGGAGGGTCAGCAATGTCCACAGCTCCACACCCCGCTCACATGTTCACCGAGAGTCAGGCGTCCGCGTTCAATGCCGAGATTAAAACGGTGTTGGACGCGCGCGCCAAGCGGCACGCGGAAGCCGCCGCGAGACCGAAACCTAAACGTCAACCGATCACCTACACCGGGTGGTTCGACGCGAAGACCGCGCTCGACCGCTTCGAGATGATTCCCGATCCACAGAAGAAGCTCGATGAGGTCCACGGCGAGCTGAACGATCAGTATCTCCTCGAAGAGGAACTGTGTCGAATCCTCGCTTCCGATCCCACCGATTACGAGAAACGGAAAATCCTCGGCTGGGAAGAGAAGCACAAGTCAGTGCCGGGATTCCTGGACAGCTACTTTCACGTTGACGGCAGTCTGGAAAAATGTCGCGCGAAGATCGCGGACCTGGAGAAGAAGATTCCGCGACTGAAGATCGTCGTGGAGGATTACGTTCACGTCAAAGAGTCTTTCAAGGCGTGGCCGCGTCCGCTCATCAACAAGTTGAAAACCGAGGAACTCGACCGACAGTTGATCGCCGGTGGGAAGCTCCCGCAGGGATCACACCGCCAGAACCTTCGATCAGCGCGGTCCACGGAGTTCGTTCCGGCTCCATAAGGTTTAACGCCAGTGTTCCGTCAGCACTGTCCGTAATGACGGCGAAGCTGTGGATCAGTGTTCTACCTCGTGATCCTCTTACCCTCCAATCAGGGGATCACAGAGTTGCTTCAACGCCGTCGTGCCGGACCCGCAAGGGGATGCACGAAGACCGCAGTTCGGGGCGGGTCCTTTTCAGCCACGGTGCGAGCCGTGAGTAAGCAATTTCCCGAACAAAGTTCCTTCATAACGGTGGGTGGTCTTACTTTCAGGAAGATCACTCACCGACTCCTTCTTCGAGGTGACACCATGACGAACCCATCAACGCTTCCGAAGCATGTTCAGCAGTTCATCGACTCAGTTCCCAGCGTCGGAGAGACACTCGAAAAGGAGTTTGTCGAGGCGGCGAGTAAAGCGTTTATCCAGGCGATCCACAACACCGGAACCGGGTTCGCGGAATTGGCGAGCTTAGATGTGCCGGAAGGTGGGAAGGACATCAGGCTCGATCTAGAAAATCCGCCTCTTCCTTGCTGAATTTTCCGTCACGGACGAGACCTTCTTTCACTGCCTGGAGGTTCTCACGCTGTTCCGGCGTCAGGTCCCTCGTCTCCAGGAAGCCAATACCTGCCCACATCAAAAACTGGTCAACACTCGACGCTCGACGACGAACTGATCTCAATTCCCACGCGATGTAAATGAGGGTGAGCAAGATCAGCACCAGCAGAGCGGTTATCATCTAACTCCGGCCTTCCGGTTTGAAAAGGTTGATGCGGAACCAGAGCCGCACGTACTTGAAGACGACCTTCGTACTTTGCAACGGCTTCCCCAGCCAATCCAAGCCCCGAACCATCTCCACGAACTCGCGCCGTGGAAAGGTGCGGACCGCCTTGCCGAAGTCGGACTCTCGCTCGGGTCCCATGTTCTTGATAGACTAACCTGGTATGGCCGTCGAACTCGTAAAGGAAACCGATGGGAAGGCCGCTCTCGTGGACAACCTTCCGAACCATGAACCGATCCAGTGTACTCACTGTCCCCAGCGGTATCAATTCCGTTATTCCAATGGGGAGTCGCATCGGCTGAAAGAGTGGATGGTGAAAGCTCGTGTCGTTGTGGAGAACAGCCACAGTGGGGATCATTCCGCACCTACTCTGCCGGTTGAATGGTAAAAGCCGGTCGCTGTTCTGACCGGCTTCCCCTCGTCACGCGGATTGTACACCAGGCTACGCGCCCACCGCCTGAGTCTGTTCGTTGAACTTCCGTGACAACTTTGCAGCGAGCTTGCGGAAATCCTTTTGGGTTTTCCGTGGGAGCTTCTTCCGCATCTCACTCAGATCGTATGCCAGGACCCGGCTGTCATGATCTGGATCAGGGTTCGACTCGTTCAGGACTTGCGACCAGAACGTCGTCGCCGCGTCCACATCCTTCTTCCAGTTCCCGAGCATCACGGAGACCACTCCAGGCATCCCGAAGATGAACTCGTGACGAACCGACTGACCGAGTGGCGTGGTTGACAGGCTATGGAGCCACAGAGCAAACTGCCGTTTGTCTTCGTCTCCAAAGTAGTCGCTTAGACGGCGGGTGACGGGGACAGGCTCCAGGGCCGGTCGCACGGCCTTGGGGTCCTTCTTCACCACCTTCTTGTACGTCTCGATGGCCTCGTCGTTCATCAGCCGGATCGCCTCGGTGATCCCCTTGGCGGTCCTGATGAGGTTCTTCCTGTCCCTCCATCAAACGAGTACAGGATATCGTAATGCCACGTGTCCTCTTCCGGTCTCGACAACCTAAAAACGACGCCGTCGTCGAATTCACCTCCGTTGGGTGTAGTGCCCAGAAGAGCGCCCGAGCCGGACAAAGCCAGACCGGCTACCGGTTCATAGCCGTCCCCTTCGCGGCCGAAGTTATGCAGTACGGCTTCGGCCCAGGGTCCGCCCGGCTGGGAGGGGGGCGTCAGTTCGAAAACAACCCCCCGCCCGCTGCCCCGCCCGCCAACGTTGTTCCGTAAAGGTTACCTCCCGAATCGAAAGCGATACCCAGGGGAGGACTTACGAGCGGCGATCATTATATGCCAACCCTGGGCCCGACGCATGCCTGATCCCGGGGCCACCCCGCGGGATTACTTACTCGGCCCGCGTCAGAACCACGGCCTGTTTGTCGGCGAAGACTTCCTTCCAGCCGGGCATTCCTCGCAGAGCCACGATCAGAGGCGCATCCGGGGGAAGAACGACGGTTCGGATCCCCCAGTCGTTCAGCGGATCTTGCCAGGATTTGCCTTTCAGATAATAGCTGGCGGCGAACTGGTCCATGAAAGCGTCGCCGTAGAGGTCGGCGCGGCCGTCAATGTAGACCTTGTATGCCGGGAACAGCTTCCAAATGAAATATCCGCCCCAGTTGTAGTGGTTGAGCAGCGGCCCCGCGGGCCGGGACGTCATGAGGAAAGAAGCTGCGGCGGTGGGGAACTCTTTGGCTTCGGTTGCGGGTTGGTGCACGACCACATAGTGCAAGCGCGCCATGGTGAAAAAGAGAAATCCGGCGAGTAAAAGCGCATTGACGATCAGTTTGGCGGAAGTGAGCGGGTGTCGAGGGCCATCGAGCAATACGGTCTTGCCTCTCTCTCGCAGGCAGGCTGTGATCGTCCCGCTCAGCAGCGGGACCACGACCAGCACATAAATCGGGATATGGCGCACCGAGCGCAGTGCGGCATAGGTGGTTACGGTGAGCAGCAGCAACTCTCGCGGACGCAAACGTCGCGGCGAGAGCGCGGGAACTACGAGCGTGGCCAGCATAAGAAGAAGCGTGGGTAGATAGCGAGGCTGGTGAAAGTTTGGCGAGAGCCATTCCCCGATGTAGGCGAGCATGGCGCGGGAGTGCAGGGTCTCGAAGGGATAGCGATACATTTCGAGCCCGTAGGGGTTCAGCGTGACGATTGCGGCGCAGATGGCGGTGACCAGCGCCAGCCGACGGAACCGTGCCGCGGAGAGTTGGGGGTCTTTGTAGCCAAAGGCAAGGTCGAGACCGTCGCCAATCAGAAATAAGAGCAGGAATGCGATGCCGACGGCGAATCCGGCGTGCAAGTTCACCCAAAACAGCATGAGCGGCGGCAACCACCACAGCAATTTCGCGTGTGTATAAGACCGTTCCAGAAGCAGGAGAAAGATACTGGCTAGAAGCATTGTGAGCATTTGGGGCCGCACGCCCCAGCATGGGATGGACGCGACCGCGCCCCAAACCGTGATTGCTCCTGCGATGTAGGGCTGGCCGGGCGAGCGGCGGAAGACCAGCAGAAATGCGGCGGCAATAATCACGGCGAAACCGGTGATGAGGCCGCCCCATCCGGCGACGCGATACAAGCCAAAAATGAAGACCTGCGACAGCCATTCGTGATCCACCCAGGGCTCGTCGAAACGGGTGAAGGAATAGGGATCGTTGTGGAAGACGCGATGATTCTGCACGATCAGCTGCCCGGTGCGCAGGTGCCACCACATATCGGGATCGGTTGCGCTGCGCGCGGCCATGATGAACAGACCCAGGGCCAGAATGACGACGAATACCCGCCGAGTCTGGAAAAGTTCCTTCATGCGATGGGTGGATCATATCTGATTGAAGCTGGATGTAGAATGCACAGCGACACTCGATGAGCAACAGACTCCGCCACGGCGCAATTTTGTTTTTGGTGGCGATGGTCATTGTAGAAGCCGGTGTTGCATGGAAACTTCGCGGGATGCTGGCTGCGGGCTATGCGGACTTCACGGCTTTCTACACAGCGGGGGAATTGGTTCGGCAGGGGCAGGGCAGCCGCTTGTACGATCTGCGGGAGCAGTGGAGGGTTCAGCAGGAGTTTGCGAAAGATGTTGCGATCCGGCAGGGGCCGTTGCCGTATCTGCGGCTGCCGTTTGAGGCACTGGGGTTTGTACCGTTTACGTTCTTGCCCTACTCTGCAGCGTATGTGGTTTGGCTGTTGCTGAATTTGGGCGTGGTAATCGGGGTTGCGTTATTCCTGCGAAGACAGTTGACGCCGCTTCGCGAATTTCCTGCCTGGCTGCCGGTGCTGATGGCGCTGGGGTTCGTTCCGGTGTTTCTGACGCTGTTGCAAGGCCAGGACTCGATCCTGCTTCTGTTGTTTTACAGCCTGACTTTCGTTGCCCTGCGTAAGGGTGCTGACTTCCGAGCGGGATGCTGGCTGGGTTTGGGATTGATCAAGCCGCACCTGGTGCTGCCGTTTGTGGCGATTGGGTTGCTGCGCGGCAAGCGCAAGATGGCTGCCGGATTTGCGTTGATGGCGGTGGTTCTTCTAGTGGTTTCGCTGGGCGTGGTCGGCTGGAGCGGATTTCTGCGCTATCCCGGCTACTTGTGGGAGTTGGAACGACACACCGAGCGCGGTTTGGTGCAGCCGCGTGACAATCCCAACTTGCGGGGATTGGTGGAGGGATTCGGCTCGGGGATGGCGTCGCCGGCCGCAATTACTGGCGTGATTGCGATACTGTCTGCGGGGTTGGTGGTGTGGGTGAGCGTGCGAAGCCGTAAGCACGGGTCCAGCGGCAGAATCGCGGATTTGATCTTCTGCCAGGCGGTCGTGGTTTCGCTGCTGGTGAGCTATCACGCCTTTGCCTACGATCTGAGTGTGCTGCTGTTGCCGATTCTTCTGCTGATGACGAATTGGGGTGAGGGGCCGCGTGGGGTCGCACGCTGGGCGTTGTTGGGGCCGGGTATGCTTTTGCTGTTCGGTCCCATCTTTCCGTTGTTGTGGTTGCAATGGCATGCGTTGAGTCTGATGGCGGTGGTGCTGCTGGTTTGGATGTGGGGTGTGGACCGAGAGGTCGCGCGCGCCGGGCAGTTCGGCGCCGGCGAGTCGCTGCGGGGGATGAATCGCTTATGACATCGAGCAAAATCGCGGCAGGGGGTGGGAGGACAGGCAGGCTTGTGGTGAGCGCTGCCTGCATCGCGGCCGCGATCATGATCGCGCTCGACCGCGGTTTCTATGTCCGCATCGCGAACGATGTTTTCTTTTCGATTCTGATGGCCAGCGCGGCGATTGTGTTTGTGCACATCAGGCCGTGGCGGGAAGTCTGGCAGCTGCCGGTTGCGTTTGGTGTGCTGGTCGCGGGACAAGTGTTCGTAGTCGGGGTCCCCATAAGGGCGGCGCCCGCCGGGGCGCTTCTGGGTATCGCGAGCTTTGTGCTTCTAGGGTTACGAAGAATCTGGAGCGTGTTGCCAGAAGAGAAGAAGTTGATGCGTCTGGGGCTGCTGCCGCCGTTATTGCTGGTGCTGCTTGGTTATTTCAGTTCCGGCCTGCTGGCATCGACCGGCGACCTGCATCCCAAAACGCTTGATCTTTATCTATACGCATTCGATGGCAGCCTTGGGATGCAACCCAGTTTTGCAGCGGGCCGAGTGGTTTTGGGATCGCTTTGGCTTACCCGGATGTGTCTGTTCTGGTACCGCGTTCTACCGGCCGTCCTGATGCTGGTCTATGCTCAGCAACTGGTGCGGCGCGGAAGAGCCGCGCTGAGTGTTTTTCTGGCGTTCTTCCTGGCGGGCCCGGTGGGAATTATTTTCTACAATCTGTTTCCCGCTTGCGGGCCCATCTATCTATTCCCGCAGTTTCCGAGTGACCCAATAACGGGGTTGCAGGTGCGAGAGTTGTTGCTTCAGCCCGTATTGGTCAGTGGCAACCGCAATGCGTTTCCGTCTTTGCATATGGCTTGGGCGCTGCTGGCTTGGTGGTACGGCGAGGGATTGTCGCCCTGGGTCAGAACCTTGCTGGTTCTTTTTCTTGCCGGAACGGTGCTGGCCACGCTCGGGTTAGGAGAGCATTACTTTGTCGATCTGGTGGCCGCATTCCCGTTTGCCTTGATGATGTATGCTGCCTGCGCCGGAGGGCCGCTTGGTGAGCGGCGCAGATTCCTGCCTCTTTGTTCCGGACTGTTGTGGATGCTGGCCTGGGTTGGTCTGCTTCGCTTCGGTTTGGGGATGATGAGAATGTCTCCGCTAATCCCGTGGACTCTGATTGGTTGCACCATCCTTTCCTGTATAGTTTTGCAGGCCCGGCTCCCCGGCATGGGGCGCGATCTGAGAGCTGGGTCACTCTAGGTGCGTGTTTCTCCCTTGAACCCGCCGGCAAATACTACGTTGCGTTGGTTTCTGGCTCTGCTGCTTGCCGGGAGCATGTGGTTCTATGTGCAGCATGTGCTGATTCCGCACCAGCAGGCTGACGCCGCACTTTATGGTATTCCGCGGGGAAATCTCTCCGATCTTTATCCGCGCTGGCTGGGGGCGCGGGAGTTGTTGTTGCACGGTCGTGACCCCTACAGCTCCGACGTTACGCGGGAGATTCAGGCGGGATATTATGGGCGGCCGCTGGACCCGTCGCGGCCGCATGATCCCAAAGACGAGCAGGGGTTTGCTTATCCCGCGTACGTGGTTTTTGTGTTGGCGCCGACTGTTACGCTGCCATTTGCGGTTGTGCAGACGGGATTTCGCTGGCTTCTGGTGGGGCTGACCATGGCATCCGTGCTGCTGTGGCTGCGCACGTTGCGCTGGAAAGTCTCAGCGGAGACGACCGCGATCATATTGCTGCTTACACTTGGCAGTTTTCCGGTGTTACAGGCGATCAAGCTACAGCAGTTGAGTCTGCTAGTCGCGGGATTGATTGCGATAAGCACGATGCTGCTGGCCGAGGGGCATCTCTTCTGGGCGGGAGTCTTGCTGGCGCTCGGGACCATCAAACCCCAACTGGCGCTACCGGTCTCGGCTTGGTTCCTGCTCTGGGCGTTGAGCGACTGGGCTCGCCGGCGCAGGTTCTGGTGGGGATTTGCCGGTACCATGGCGGCGCTTGTGGGTGGGGCAGAGTACGTGTTGCCGGGGTGGATCGGCCGTTTTCGGGAAGCGGTAGTCGCGTATCGCCGATACAACCAGGGAGCGGATTCGGTGCTGGATGTTTTGATCACGCCGCAATGGGGAAAATGGCTGGCTATCCTAATTGTAGTGGCTCTGGGTTTTGTGGCATGGCAGCGTCGGCGAGCGGTGGCGGGATCGCGGGCGCATAACCAGATCACCGTTCTGATTCTGACCGCGACAGTCGTGGTCATGCCGAAGGCTTCGCCCTACAACCAGGTGCTCCTGCTGCCCGGAATTCTTCTGCTATTGCGGCAGGGGCGCGAGCTGTGGGGCAAGGGCATGGGCAGGCGGGTTGTGACTACGATTTGCGGGTTGACGCTGCTCTGGCCGTGGCTGGCGGCATTCGGGCTGTTAGCGGCGTCCATCTTTTTACCTGCTGAGTCCGTCCAAAGAACCTGGGCCTTGCCGCTTTACACAAATATGGCAATCCCGGTCGCGGTGCTGGGGTTGTTAGGGTTGGGCTCTGGGGATCGCGCCGAATCCGCGTAGTCCCTGTCGAGGTGGGTGCCTGCCTTGCATTCCCCGGTCACCCGCGTTAGGCTTCTCGAACCAATCATTGTGCGCATTATTCGGAGGGTGCGATGAGCCTCAAAGTGGAAACGCGGCAAGTAGACGGAATCACTGTGGTTAGCTGCTATGGCCGCATTGTGCTGGGAGAAGAAGCCGCGGGGTTGCGAGATACGCTAAAAAAAGTGTTGACCACATCGCGGCAGATTGTGCTGAACCTTTCCGGGGTCGACTATATTGACAGCAGCGGGTTGGGCACGCTGGTGGGAGTGTACTCGTCGGCGCGCAAGGGAGGCGCGGACATCAAGCTGACAGGCCTGGGCCAGCGGCTGCGCGATGTACTCCAAATTACCAAGCTGGTGACCGTGTTCGAAGTCTATGACACGGAGCAGGAAGCTCTGGCGTCTTTTGAGCGCAGCCCCAAGTGAGTGGCAAAGGGCTGCCTTGCAGGCCTTCCGGCGGCTGGGATTGAACAAAATAGCACTCTCCCCTTCCCACCGCGCTGCGATGCTGGCATTATTCTCATAGCGCTCCTCGCGGGTTGGGGAGTGCCCGGGCGCACATGAGCTTTCAGACCATCGTGAATCCTCCGCCGGAGTCGAGTTCGGGAGTATTTCCCACGCTCGTGTTCGTGCAGGGAAACGAACAGCGCATCATCAATCTCGATCACAGTCCGTTCAGCGTGGGACGGAAGGTGGACAAAGATCTGGTGATCGCCGATCCGCGGGTGTCCCGCGACCATGCCCTCATCGTTTCCGAAAACGGCCAGTTTAGCGTAGTCGACCAGGGCAGCAAGCACGGAACTTTTGTCAACGGCGAGCGCATCCAGCAGAAAAATCTGGAGCGCAACGACCGGCTGGAATTCGGAGTGCGCGAGGTCGCCTACGTCATTTTCAACCCGCTGCATGGGACCACCAACTCCGCCCGCGAGTTCCTGAGCCAGATTTCCGGGATGCACATCTCGGATGAGACCACGGACCTGGAAAAGCTGATTTTGTTTCTGGAGGCGGCGCGCAAGCTGAATACGGTCGGGGTGCTGGATGAAATTCTGATGACACTGCTCGACGTGACCCTCAAGCTGACCCGCGCTGAGCGGGCATACGTATTCATGAAAAACGAGCAGGGCGAATTGCGCCTGGCTGCGGGGCGCAATTCCAAGAGTGAGCCTCTGTTGGAAGACACCACCATCTCGCATTCGATCCTGGAAGATGCGCTGAAGTCCAACTCGGAGTTCGTGCTCACCGACACCAGCCGTTCGCTCGACCTGACCGGGCGAAAGAGCATTGTGGCTTACGATCTGCGCACCGTGATTTGCGTTCCGTTGCGCAAGCCGCAGGTGCAAACCACACGCGATACCGATTCTCCTGCTCCTGCGGTTTCGGCCGAGGCCATGGGTGCGTTGTACGTGGACTCGCGCTTTGCCTCGCGGGACATTTCCGGCGTCAGCAACGACATCTTGCATGCCATCGCAACCGAGGCGGCGTCGCTCATCGAGAATGCGCGCCTGGTGCAGGCGGAAGAGGCGTCGCGGCGTTATCAACAGGAACTGGCGATTGCGGCGTCCATTCAGCAGCGCCTGATGGCGGTGACCATTCCTGAGGTCCGGTTCGCGCGGTTGAGCGGAAGAAACCTTTCCTGCAAAGAGATCGGTGGCGACTTCTTCGATGCGGTGAACACCGACGCCGGTTTGACCGTGGTGCTGGCCGACGTCAGCGGAAAGGGAGTCTCCGCGGCCATACTGGCGTCCACTCTGCAAGGGATGATCTATTCGCAACTTACGGCGGGCATGCCGTTGACCGACATCGTGACGGGGGTCAACCGCTTTTTTACCGATAAACACATCGGAGAGAAATACGCCACGGTGATCATCGCCCGGGTTACCGATGCCGGCGCGCTTGAGTATGTGAACTGCGGCCACATCCCGCCGCTGGTGGTCTCCGGCGGGCAAGTCGAGCGCCCTTCCGAAGGCAACCTTCCCGTGGGTTTGCTGCCGGATGCCAAGTATGAAAGCGGGCACTACCAGTTGAAGCCTGGCGACCGCGTGGTGCTGGTCACCGACGGTGTGACCGAAGCCGAAAACGCCAGTGGAGACTTCTTTGAGGACTCACGGCTGGAACTGGCCGCCACGGGCGGCGGCCTCGAGGATATTTTTGCCGCCATCTCGAACTTCTGTTGCGGTACCCCCCTGAACGATGACTGCACGGTGGTCGAGTTGGTGTATACGGGATAGGTTGCGGTCAGTGCGCGCCCTTCAGCTATTTTCTACGACCACTGAGAAGTCTGTTCCTTCCCAGCGTTGCTCTTGCAGCCAATAGAAGGTGAAGACGATCTGCCGCCCCGGAGGCAGTTGATCGGAGGGCAAGTCCACCACGTCAGCCCCTAAACCTGTAGGTTTGGTGTTGGTGTCCTGTGTGGACTGCCAGCCATCAAAGCTCCAATGGACGGTTGCCGGACCCGGCAGGACCAGCCGCAGTTTTTTTCCTGGTCGCATGGTTTGGCATTTATTGTTGAACCGCCATCCCCAATACAGTGATTTCTTTTTTTCCACCTGGTAGCGTTGCTTCGGCTGCGGCGGCTGGTCGAAGATTTTGCCGTCGCGCAGGGAGCGGCGCAACTTGATGTACTCCGAGTGCGCCCATACCAGCGGACAAGCTGAGCCGGTGCCTTTGCCGGTAAACAATTCCGCTTCCGGCAGATCAGGGGCGTCCCAAACCTGCTCGGGCAGCAGGTGGCCGGCGGCGACCGAACCTTCCATCACCGCCAGAAGTTCCTCTGCCATTTGGCGGTTGCCGGCAGCCAGTTCGTAATGCGCGCGCTCTCCCGCAAGCAGAGGCCAGGGACGGCCGATGCCGGTGCCGTCAAAGGGCGACCCATCTTCGTGCTCGCCGTAGCCGTCGCCGTTATAGCGATACCAGCATGGTCCCTGAGGCAGCTTCACGCGCAGCAGTGCGTCAATCACCTTGAGGGTGTTCAGAATGCGCGGATCGTCCGGGGCGCGGAGGCCGAAGCGGACCAGCGCCAGGGCGTCCGGGCTGACGATTTGTGTGGCAGGGGCGTCGGTTTGTCCCGGAGGCCGGTTCTTGATGGGCACAAAACCCTGCAACGGCGAAGCTGCGCCGTCACTGTCGGGCGGGGCGATGCGCACGTAGTAACCTTCGACGCCGACCTGACGCGCCAGGTCGGTTCCCGTGGCATAAGTCCAGCGCTCGATGTTGTCGTTCCAGGCGTCCGCGGTGTCGCGCAGATAGCCGCCAATCTCTTTCTCTCCGACTGCGTCGGCGAAGTCGGCAGCGGCCAGCAGTCCGGCAACTTCGACCGCCAGGGTGAAGGGAGAATAGCCGCCATCCTCCTCCCAGCGATCCTGCTGGGTAACCGGGCCGTTGCGGACGATGAAAGCGGCCGCGCGATAGACCATCATCCACCAGCGTTTCAACTCGCTCGCGGCCACATGCATCTCCCGTCGCAGAGTATCCACCAAGAGGATGGGAAAGGCAGCTTCATCCATCTGCACGCCCATCCAGTAAGGACGGCCGTCAAGCCAGAGGTTCTGGGCCCAGTGCCCGTCGGATTCCTGGGTGGATTCCAGGTAGTGCAGGACGCGAACGGCATCGGACTTCGACCCCGCGGCCAGGAACCCAAAAGCGGTTTCTACCAGGTCCCGCGGCCAGACCAAGTGGTATCCGCCGAGATCTTCATCGCCTTTGTTGAAGCCCCAGGGGATGGAAAGGCTGGCGATGACGCCCCCCAAGAAATCCTTGGACTCGTGGGCGCGCAACGCGGCGGCGCTGCCACGGTAAAGATCATGTTCGCGCTGGGGTTGGTCTAAAGGCAGCAACGTATCTTGCCACCGTTTCCATTGCGTCGCATATTGGTCGCGCAGCGCGTCGAGAGGTTCCAACAAGCTGGATCGCACCTGTTGTCCGGCCTCCGTCGCCATTCCGCCAAAGCCCAGCGCCAAAACAAATTCTCCATTGCAGGCGGCCAGGTCAATCTCCCCCGTCAGCGCCAGGTTGCCATTCTCGGCGCGGGTGTAGTCCCAGGTAAGCTGATAATTTTGGGAAAGGTCCTGCCAGCCGTCGGAATAGCCGACAAATCCCACCGACATTTTCCGCCAGGGCGTGGAGCAGCCAAAAGCCAGTGCGGTGCCATCGCGCTCTGCGAACAACATGGGAACGCCCTTGTAATCTCCCACCCATCCAGTGTTGCCGGCTCCGTGGTTGGCGAGATGGGGAGAGAGCAGAGCGTAAAGCCGGTAGTCCTCGAGCTTGCCTTGTTGCGGAATGAAGCGAATCTTCTGCAACATCACGTTGCGGTAGGGATCGCTGAAGACCTCTTTTTCGATTTGGTAACGGCCCTGCAATTCGGTGTTCGTGAGGTGATAGAGAGGAACCCCGGGTTCGATCGGTGAAAGCAAGCACTGACAATGACGCTTTTCTTCGGAAAAGAAACGGCTGCCGTCAGTAACGATCAGGCCCAGGTCACGGGTGCAGGCCTGGTCCACGCGCGGGTAATAAACTTCATTCAGAATACCGTGGCTGGTGGTGAACCAGATCCTGCTGTTGCGGGTTAAGGCGGTGCCCACTCCGCTCTTCGCGCTCGAAGTCCAGCGCGCCGGGATTCCCGGCCAGCCCGGGGCATAGCGTTCGTCACTCACGGGGATTCATCCTTGGTCTCGATGACCGCGTTCTCGCATAGTACTAGAAGAGCCGCGGGGCCGACGAGTCGATGTGCTCGGCGGCCAGCCCGTTGATGATAATCAGCGGCGTAAGATACATATTGTTCTGATTTTGCCATGACCACCGAGACCCACGCCGACCGCTTTGCGGCACTGCGGCAAAAGATGGTCGAGGCACAACTGCGCGCCCGCGGCATCCGGGACGAGCGCGTCCTGGCCGCCATGGAGCGGGTTCCACGCGAGATATTCATCTGCGAGGAATATTGGGAGCAGGCGTACGAGGATCACCCCTTGCCCATCGGGTCAGGACAGACGGTTTCGCAGCCCTACATCGTGGCTTTCATGTTGGAGGTTCTGTCGCTCAAGGGAGCGGAGAAGGTGCTCGAGATCGGGACCGGAACCGGTTATCAAACGGCGCTGCTGGCGGAACTGGCCGGGCAGGTTTATTCGGTGGAGCGGATCGAGTCGCTGGCGCGAACGGCAGAGGCGATACTGCAACGTCTGGGATCCAGAAATGTGGGACTGACCGTGGGCGATGGTAGCCGGGGACTGGTTGAACAGGCACCTTTCGATGCCATTGTAGTTTCAGCGGCTGCGCCACAGATCCCTCAACTTCTGCTTGAACAGTTGCGCGAAGGGGGACGGATGGTTATTCCGGTCGGACCGGCGGATGCGCAGGAACTGATTTTGGTGCGTAAGCGGGATGGCGGCGCTGTGATTACGAACCTGGAAGGGTGTCGCTTCGTGCCGCTCATCGGCGAACAGGGGTATGGCGAGGGATGGTAGCAACTGGGAACGGTGGGTCTGCTTTACAATCTCAGCGTGCCTCTGCTTCACAACCTGCGCGTGACTTTGGAGATGATCAAGTGGGAGCACTCCGTCTTCGTGCTGCCATTTGCCTTATGCGGGGCGATGCTGGCAGCCGACGGCATCCCCGGCCGAGGCGCGTTGGCGTGGATCATTGTCGCGATGGCGTCGGCGCGGTCGGCCGCAATGGCCTTCAATCGCCTGGCCGATGCCTCGATTGACGCTGCCAACCCGCGCACCCGGACGCGAGCCTTGCCCGCGGGTACGCTTACCCCGGCGTTCGTCGCGACTTTTGTGTGTGTTGCTTGCGCGGTATTCATCTTTGCCGCCTCGCAGCTCAACCGCTTGTCGCTGATTCTTTCACCCGTGGCGCTGGCAATTCTCTTGCTTTACTCCTACACCAAGCGCTTCACACGCTGGTCGCATCTGGTGCTGGGATTCGCCATGGGAATTGCTCCTTCCGCGGCGTGGATTGCGGTGCGCGGGTCGCTTGATCCACGCATTCTATTACTGACCGCGGCGGTTACATTTTGGGGCGCGGGGTTCGACGTGCTGTATGCCTGCCAGGACCACGACTTCGACCGCCAAAGCGGGCTGCACTCGATCCCACGCTACCTCGGAGTTGCGCGGGCGCTTTGGATGGCACGCGGCTTTCATCTGGCTATGCTCTTGCTGCTGGTCAGTGTGATTGGTGTATTCGGGCTGGGCAAGCTGGCGATCGCAGGCGTTGCTACGGTGGCTGTGCTGCTGGCTTACGAGCATTCGCTGGTCGCGGCGGACGATCTTTCGAAGCTCAACGCCGCTTTCTTTACTATGAATGGAGTGATCTCGGTGGTGTTCTTCTTATTTGTTGCGGGGGATGTGCTGTGGCGTTAGCGCCATTCTGCGCCTGTCTTATCGGTCCAGCGGCGATGGGTCACTCGGAAAAGCGGCGGTGTAGAAAGGCGGGAATGTCGCGTGCGCCCTGCGTTACCGCCACCATCTCTACAGGCCGGGAGGTGGCGCGATAGATGACGAGATAAGCGCCCACCGCCAGAATAGAACCGGGTAAGCAGTGAGGTCATCACGCCTATGGCCTATACCGGGCGTGTCAGCAATGGCACCAAACGCATCGAACAGCCTGCCGATCCAATGGTCGGCGGCGTCAGCACATCCTTGGCTGTGTAGTCCCAGATACCATCAAGGTCGCGATCAGCATCATCGCTCAGGACATACCGTGTCACGCCTTGGCTCTCCGGCGCTGCTCGGATTTACGCTTGAGCCGGGCCCGGGCCTCTGCCGGGGAGACATGCTGGCCGCGGTCAAGCGTTTCCAGACGTCGGCCAATCTCTTGGTTGAATGCGGTGAACTGGACAGCGCGAACATGGTCATGCTCTTCCAGCAGCCGGAGCGCTTCCCTGACCACCTCGCTTGCGGAGTTGTAGCGGCCAGATTCAACTTTCGCGCTCACGAATTTCTCAAGCTCGTTGGTAAGGGAGACGTTCATGGGTTATGCTTCTGAAATTCCCACTCTAGCGCTGATAACAAAGATTGTCAATCTTTGGCATGGTACTGGGCGACTGATTAAGCCCCTCCGCCAATTCAGAGGAACCTCGCCTGTGACTTCTTCCACTTTGGTGCGGTATGATCGAAAGCAATGCCGACCATCCATCCCTTTCAGACCGACGACGCGCGCCTGCGGCCGATCCATGAGAAGGTCATTGGCCGCGAGCGCCTGAGCGCCGACGACGCGTTGGCTCTGTACCGTACAGCTGACATTCTCGCAGTCGGCTGGATGGCCAATTCCGTGCGCGAGCGCCTGCACGGCGATAAGGCTTACTTCAACGTCAACCGCCATCTCAATCCGACCAATGTCTGTGTGGCGGCTTGCCGGCTTTGCGCCTTCGGGAAAAAGAAAGATGCTCCGGGTGCGTACACCATGGCGCTCGAGGAGGCGTTCGAAACCGCGGCTTCAGGCTATAGCGAAGCAGTCACTGAGTTTCACATCGTCGGCGGACTGCATCCCGATCTCCCATTCCAGTACTTCCTCGACCTGATTTCCGGCCTGAAGCAGCGCTTTCCGCAGGTCCATTTGAAAGCTTTCACCATGGTGGAAGTAGCGTACTTGGCGAAGCGCGCCAAGCTGTCGATCGGCGAGACTCTGGCACAACTGAAACACGCTGGAGTGGACTCACTCCCCGGCGGCGGCGCGGAGATTTTTGCCGACCGGGTGCGGCACATCATTTGCGATCACAAGATTGACGGTGACCAATGGCTGGAAACGGCGAGGCTGGCGCACGAGATAGGGCTGAAGTCGAATGCGACCATGCTGTATGGGCACGTCGAGAATGACGAAGATCGGGTAGATCATCTGCTGAAACTGCGTAGGCTACAAGACCAGACTGGCGGATTTCAAACCTTCATTCCTCTGGCTTTCCATCCCGACAACACCCCACTCCAGCACCTGCCGAAGACCACGGGCATGACGGACATCAAGCAGATCGCGGTCAGCCGGCTGGTGCTCGACAACTTTCCCCACATCAAGGCCTACTGGCAAATGATGACAGCGAAGATCGCGCAGATTGCATTGCGCTTCGGCGCGGATGACATTGACGGGACCGTCGTCGAAGAAAAGATCTACCACGACGCGGGGGCGACCACTCCCCAGGGCATGCGCCGGGAAGAGTTGATGCGGTTGATCCGCGAGGCCGGGAGGGAACCGGTGGAGCGGGACACGCTGTATCGTCCGGTGACCAGAACGGAGACTTCGGTTACGGTGGCGGTATGAGGTGAGGGTGTATATCTGTGAGTGATCCTTTCAGTTAGTTTGATGGACGCTCCTTCGCCGCTCTCTGGTCTCTCTCCTCGATCCGCCGTTCCCTACGGCGCTCGCCATGGCATGCCGTAGCAGCAAGTTTGCCTTGGTCTGATAGCCCTTGCCGTACGCCTTGAGCCAATCGAGAACATCCTGGTCAAGGCGCATGGTTACGGACTTCTTCGGCGGCCGGTAAAACTTGCCCATCTCGGCGCCACTCCAATCGACGACTGCCGGGACATCGGAAAAATCAATGTCTGCGTCTTTCTTCGCGACGACGGCGGCGATGTCCCGCTTTTGCTCCCTGGTTAGCTTTCTCATATTCTCTCCTCTCGTGCGATGCAGCGGGACGCGCCGAAATGATACGGATAACGTCCTCGCCGTTGCTTTCGCGCCAAGTGTGAACAACGAATAGAAGTGCTCCAGGAGCGATCGCCCCTAGAGTATTCCATCGTTCCTCTTCGTCGGATGATTCATCGCGCTGCGTCAGAGCGTAGGGATCGTCGAAGACAAGAACAGCGGTCTCAAAGCGAACATCGTTCCTGAGCAAATTGCTCCGGTTCTTATTCTCGTCCCACTCAAAGCGCATGGCCGTTATCCGGCATGCGAGCATGCATAGCGGCGGACTGCGCCTGTTGTCCATACTAATGTATGTACAACTATTAGAGGCATCGTGTCAGGCCAGGAGCAGATGTCAATCACGGTTGCAGTGTAGGGGGTGGAGATCGGGATTGCGGGTCCAACGCTCTTTCTCCCCCACGACAGAAACATCGATCGTTGTCGTTGGGCAGGTGGGAGAAACCTGATATCGAGCTGGCTTCGCTTCCGCAAGGGCAGCCATCACAGTCTAGTGTGATCCTGGTATGAGCGATGTGGGAATCCTCTTATTTGACCTGCCTTGTCTCCTCGCGGGTGTAGAATCGGCTTGTAAGGAACCGGAAATCTGCGCGGGATCTGCTCCCGTGTTCCGAGGCCTGGGATGAACGTTCACTTCAGTTACAAAGATCACCGAACTCCTGACGTTGAAAAAGAAATCCATCACTTAATCGAGAAACTGCGCAAGCGGTTGCAGGTCTTTCGCCCCGAACTGGTGCATCTGAAAGGTTTGATTGAGCAGAGTTCACCACGCGAGGGAACCACGGTTTCTTTGAACTTGCGTTTGCCATCCGGCCAGTTGGCGGTGGAGAAGTCGGCGCAGTCAGCCGCTGCCGCTTTGAAGGCGGCGGCGGATGATTTGCTGCACCAGATCGGCAAGCACAAGGATCTGCTACGAAACTCGCACAAATGGCCGCGTCGGCGGGTTGCCGATTTCCGCTCAGAATCCGAAGCTCAGTTTGAAGACACAGTCGCCGCGGTTCACGCGCCCACCATTTCTGGGGACGACATCCGCTTCTTTGTCAATGCGAATCTGGTGCGGCTGGAGCGGTTTGTCGAGCGGGAGTTGTATTTCCGTGAAACCAGTGACGAAATGCCTGCGGACTCTGTCACCAAGGACGAGGTGATCGACGAGGCTATCGCGCGGGCGCTGGGAGACGGAGCCGACAAGCCGGAGCGCCTGGCGCTGGAGCCCTGGCTGTACCGGCTGGCGCTGCGTGCGATGGATGACCTCTCGGCCAGCAGTCTGGAGAGCGGGGCCTCCGTCCATTTGGAAGATTCGGCGCGTAAGCGGAACGTGCGTGGCAGCGATGAGGCCGAATTGCAGTTCCATCAGCCCGACGAAACTTTGACCGGAGAAAACGTAATTGCCGACAAGCGTACGGCGACGCCGGAGGACATTGCCTCTTCCGATGAAATTATCACCCTGGTGCAGCTTGCCCTGGACGGCGCCCAGCGCCCGGATCGCGAATCGTTCCTGTTGCACGCGGTCGAAGGGTTCTCCGTGGAGGAAATCGCTGCGATCACGGACCGTAAGCCCGATGAGGTGCGCAGTTCGATTGCGACGGCCCGTGAACATCTGCGTCATTTCGCGCCACTGGCGGGCCGATGGAATAAATCGGACGGCAGAATGCCGCGGGCTACAGGAACCTGAAAAGCCGCATCCAAGCACGCAGGAGAAGCTGTGATGATTACGCGCGAAGATATCCGTGAGTTGGCGCAATTCCATAGCAATGGGGACGAGAGCGCTCTAAGCTTTTATTTTGAACCGGGCACCCCGCACGACAGGTCTCATCGTGAAGAGGTCATTCTGGTCAAGGATCTTGTCCGTAACGCGCTGCGCGAGGTGGAGAAACAGGGGAAGAACGGCAGCACCAAGACCGATCTCGACCGCATCCTGGCCCTGGCCGAAAACCTGCACGGCAATCAAGCGCGGGCCAAGGCGATCTTTGCCTGCGGCAGCCGTAATTTCTGGCGGGAATTCGACCTACCCGCGCAACTGTCAGGAACCCAATTGGTGGTGAACCGCCAGTTTCACTTGAAGCCGCTAGCGCAAGTTCTGGGGGCACAGCCCTTGCTGTGGGTGGCGCTAGTGGACCGTCAGAAGGCCCGGTTCTTTGATCTGCGGCTGGACGACCTGCAGGAGCGGAAAGGATTGTTCCGTACCCCGGCGCTTCGTCAGGAGCGGCGGAATGGTCATGCCAACTATCAGGGTGGACAGGCCCAGCGTCGCATACAGGATGACGCGCTGCATCATTTCAAGCAGGTCGCTGAACACCTGCGCGAAGCCCTGGAGAAGGGAATCTGCGAAAAGCTGATTATCGGCTGCCATGATCCCAACTGGCATCAACTCGAATCACACCTGCATCCCTACGTAAAGGAGCGGCTGGTGGGCCACTTCTCATGCGATGTCAGCAAGATGACAAGTGAACAGATCAAAGAACAGGCGGGCCGGCTGTTGCGGGAGTCAATCGACCGTCGACGGCGTGAGTTGGTAGCTGAGGTCCTCAATCAGGCCAAAAGCAACAGCCGCGGAGTGACGGGATTGCGGCGTGTGCTGCGGTCGTTGGAGTTGGGGGAAGTGCAGACGCTGCTGATCGGAGAAAGGTTCTCTCATGCGGCGGTAGAATGCACCGGCTGCGGCCACCTCGACGCCCACATTGTGCGCTATTGTGCGGCTTGCGGACGCGAGACGCGGGAACTGGAAGACGCATGCGACGCCATGATTCCGATTGCCATCCGCCGCGATATCGAGTTGTTCTACGTGAAAGATGATCCCGAGTTCGACTCCGCCGGGAACATAGCGGCACTTCTGCGTTTCCGCGCAGATCAGAACCATGGGCGTGCCATGTCGGCGGCCTCCTGAGTCGTCCGAAACTGAAAACTGGGAACTGAAATTGACCACTGGTTTCTGGTGGTTTGGTTCTTCCTGTTTTGGCCAGTCGCGCCTCCCCCGTCGCATTTCAACCTTCCCCGGCGTGATATTCTGGCGCACGCTTCACAAACTAGGACTTTTCCGGAGGCAAGATGACGATCTCACGCCGCGATTTCCTGGGTACCGCTGTCGCAGGCTCATTGTCGCTGGGATTATTCAACCCTAACAGTCATGGGCAAGAATCGAAAAAGAGCGAAGCCGCTTCCTCCGGTAAACGTCCGATTATTGTTTCTGCCCACAATGGCCTCGCTTATCTCGACGATGCCTACGTTTTCCTCGCTGCTGGTGGAGACACGCTGGATGCAGCGCTCAGGGTAGTCAAGGGCCCCGAGGACGATCCCAATGACAGCAGCGTCGGCCTCGGCGGTCTGCCTAACGAAGAAGGTGTGGTCGAACTCGACGCCTGTTGCATGCACGGGCCGACGCGGCGCGCGGGATCGGTTGGAGGAGTACGCAATATCAAGAACGTGTCCCTGGTGGCGAAAGCAGTTATGACCAACACCGGCCACGTGATGCTGGTGGGCGAGGGAGCGGAGCGGTTCGCCGTGGCCATGGGATTCCCCCGCGAGAATCTGCTGACCGATCATTCCCGCAAGATCTGGCTGCTATGGAAGGAATATCACTCGACCCAAGATTGGTGGGGCCCGGGGCTGGCCGATCCCCACTGGCAGGCGCCGGACGCCAAGCCGCAATCTGAGTTGTGGCAAGAACGTTTCCGACGGCTGGAAGAACATGCTGCCGATCTTGGAATCGCGCCCGAGTTGCGCCAGGAAGCCGTACACAAAGTGTTGTTTCCTCCCACTGGAACCATTCACTGCTCGGCCCTGAACACCAAAGGCGAAATTTCCGGCTGCACCACCACCAGCGGACTTGCGTACAAACTGCCGGGACGCGTGGGCGATTCGCCCATCATTGGCGCGGGCTGCTACACCGATCAGGACGTGGGCTCGGCGGGCGCGACCGGCAGCGGAGAAGAGAACATCAAGGTGGCAGGGGCGCACACCATTGTCGAAAACATGCGCCGCGGGATGTCGCCACAGGAAGCGGGTATGGACGCGCTGAAGCGCATCGTCCGCAATTACAACAACGACATGAACAAGCTGCGCTTCGTGGACATGACTTATTACATTCTGCGCAAAGACGGCGCCTATGCTGGGGTTTCGTTGTGGGAAGGCTACGAGCCTGGCAAGCCGCATAGCATCGCGGTGCACGATGGGACGAAGCGGTCAGAAAAGACCGTAGCGTTGTTGCAGGGCGCGTCGCTGGATTTTCCGGCAGCGCCGACAGTGCCGGCCGAGGTGATGCAGGAGTTCAAATAAGGTGCGAGCACGGCTTGGGTAAAGACAGAATGCAATTACACTGAAATAGTGTACACTATTTCAGTATGAAGAACATCACTCTGAGCGCCGACGAAGGTCTGATTGAGCGGGCTCGTACGGTTGCCCGTTCCCGCCGCGTTACCCTGAACGCGGCGTTTCGGGAGTGGCTTGAACAGTATTCGGCGCAAGCAGGCGATGGCGCGGCCGTGGAAGCGCTGATGCGCCGGCTCAAACATGTACGTTCGGCCGGTCCTTACACTCGGGACGAGATGAATGAGCGATAGATTTTTTCTCGATACAAATATGTTTGCCTACACTTTCGACGCCAAGGCGCCCGCCAAGGCCAAGAAAGCCGCACAACTGGTTCGACGCGCGGC
>JBKQLO010000172.1:0-4504 GCA_052147055.1 Terriglobales bacterium | reverse complement strand
CCGTACCTCCTGTCCCAGTTACTGCGATTATCGTATTGCTTGTGCGTCAAAAAAGACCGTATGTAGATGTGCCCTTCGGTTCGCCTATCACTCATCGTCTTGGCGTAATGAATGACGGTGATGAGCCTATAACGATTGTGCCTGATGTTAAAGACGACGTAGCCAGCCACAAGATCCGCATCGTTGAACATGCCGCGTACCTCTTCAAAGTTGTGCCAGCGAACCGCCTCGACGATGCCGGTCCACGCTTGGATTTCGTTCGCCGCATTTGGGTAGTCGTCCATCGCCTGCTTCAGATGCTTGCGCGTAACGATATGCACGAAGTTAGGATACTTCACAATATGTGAAGTCGTCAAGGACGCAATTGGGGACGCGCCCGCACACTCGGAATCCAGCCTAATATGCTGTTAAATCAATGTCTTACGGGTCCCCTTTTTCTGCCGCGGCGATACGGCATGGTGCCGCTGAAGGACTAAAAGTGTGACTCCTAAAGCTTCGATACGGTGGCGGCGCCTTCGTTTGCAGCCCAGATGTTCGCCCCGTCGAAACCTAGGTTGCCTGGCGACGTTCCCGCGATGAACTTTCCTAAGATCTTGCCATCGCTTGCCCGGATCTTGGTAACTGTGCTGCTGCCATTCGTTTCCCCCACCCACATATTCACTCCGTCAAAGGCGATGCCAGCGGGGCTGCTCCCGACTTTCACCGTGCCCCATACCGCCCCATTGCTCGTGTGTACGACACTAACGCTGTTGCTCCCTGAGTTCACTACCCACATGTTGGCACCGTCGAAGGCCATGAGCGTGGGGTCGCTTCCCACCGAAACCGTTCGCAGGACGGAGCCACTTTCGTTCAGCTCGGTTAAGGTGTTGCCCTGTTGATTCGACACCCAAATATTGGCCCCGTCGAAAGCGACCCCTAATGGCGAGGCTCCAACTGTGAACGTTCCCAGAACAGTGCCAGTACTTGCCTGAATTTTGCTAACCGTGTTGCCGCTGCCGTTGCCGTTGTTTGCGACCCAGATGTTAGCGCCGTCAAAGGCCAGGGCCTGGGGGTAACTGCCAACGCTGACTGTCGCCAACGCGGTGCCATCGCTTGCGCGTATTTTGGTCACCGAACCGGCCGAGTAGTTGGAGACCCAGACGTTAGCTCCGTCGAAGGCTCCGTAGCATGGAGAGGTCACGTTGAAGGTTCCGATCAGCGTTCCATCACTTGCTTTCAACTTACTGACCGTGTTGCTGCCGAGGTTCGCCACCCATACGTCAGACCCGTCGAATGTGACCCCATCCGGCTCACTTCCCACTGCGAAGGTCGTTGCTTGGTTTGCCGGGTACCAGCGCAGCATAGCGATGGCATTGAAATTTACTGCCCCTGATACTGCGGGCGTGGAGGCTAGGCCTTGTGAGCCCGCGTCTTGAGCCACAAGAAACAAAACACCGAGAAGCGAAATTGCGACCGCTGTAATTCCAAGGCTAATCTTCTTCATATCTTCCTCCGTTCCCTTATCCTCTTTCCTCTTATTTTGTTTTGACTGAGTGGACATCGACACGATCGACGACATCCCTGGAGTGCAATACACGGCCAAAGCGGAATTCACGGAAATCCTCCGTTCAAGTTTCGTGACTTGTCCCAGGGTTGGTTGCGCGGAGCCCCAACAGGAGGTTGGGGAGTCAGCCTTACAACGGCGGGGGGAGACTGGCCAAGCTGATCGGGCGGATTATCCTCCCGGTAGGGATCGGAAGTCAAGTGGGTGGTTGGAAATTATTCAGAGCCAAGCTTGCGGCGCAAAATACGCGACTTAGGCCGTTTCCTGTACATTCTCCCCATGCCCAAATTTGAGAAGCATATCTTCATCTGCGGCAACCAGCGGCCAGAAGGACATCCCCGCGGCTGTTGCGATCCTGCCGGCCAGGCGGAGCTCCAGAAGCTATTCAAGCAGAAGCTGGCCGAGCGCGGACTAAAAGGCAAGGTCAGAGCTAACCAATCGGGCTGCCTCGACCAGTGTGAACATGGTCCCAATCTAGTCGTTTATCCCGAGGCGGTTTGGTATGGCGGGGTGAAGCTGGCCGATGTGGATGAGATTATCGACGCCCACATCGTCGGCGGAAAGCCGGTAGAGCGGTTGATGATGAAGGACTCCTGCATCAACACCCAGAGTTGCGAACACAAGCAGAGAAAGACTTAGCGCGTCTCAATCGCGCGTCAATTCGCCTTCTTTTACGCCGGTGATAGTAACGAAGCGAATCGTCCCTGCAGCATCTTCAAACACCAGCCCGGTGCCGTCAGGATTCACCACTGCCGTGACCAGATGACCATACGACTTAGGGATGCCGCCGTGGGTCGGCGTCTTGTCATAGCGGGCCAACTCGCCTTCTTTCATGCCAGTCATACTGACGAAGCGGATGACGCCCTCGGCGTCTTCGAAGACCAGCCCGGTGCCGATTTGATCCGCGATTCCAGCCACCAGCCGGCCATACGACTTGGGGACGCTGCCCTGGACCAATTCACCGGCGTACGCCACCGTCGGCTTATGAGCTCCTGCCATGTAACCAGCGATCAACAATAGGGCACTCCCTAAGACGAGCGAAACTCGCTTACGCATATCTTCCACCTTTCCTTGTGGTTAGTGCCAGCGCCAGCTGTTAGGGCTCGACGTTTATGGTTCGACCAGGATTTTATGCATCATGCCGAGATCCTCATGCAGCAGGATGTGGCAGTGAAACACAAATGTTCCAGCGATCGTGGGATCGCGGAAATCCATGCGTACCTTCACGCTGTGATAAGGATGGCCGGGTCCTTCCCAAAAAGGCACCTCGATGGTGTCGCGGTAGTCTTGAACCGGGACCGGCTGCCCATCCACCTCCAGCACCAGGAAGTGGATCTGGTGAATGTGAAAGGCGTGGGTTTCGAGCGCGCGGTTTTCTATGACCCAGTCTTCGACCGCGCCCACCTTGGTCGTGATTACCGGTTTCTCGTCTGCTTCGAAGACTTTCTGCTGTTGACCATCCACCGTGATGTAGAACTGGATGGGCCCGTTGGTCCCGCCAAATTCCTCAGAAAAATAGATTTTCCGTTGCGTGGTCGGGTTCTGCTTAGCCAGGTCAGCAAACTTGAGGTCCTCCAAATGAAGCGCCGGGCCGGCGGACCCTGCATGCGCCTTCGCGGGGCTGTTGGTGAGCTGGATATCCGCAATGTTCTGGGCAAGGTCAGCATTGCCAGTCGGGCCGGTGGAATAATTCTGAGTTATCAAAGTTGCGGTTGCTCCCGCAGCCGGGGCTTGTACCACAAATTCCGCCCGTCCGGCCGGAGGCACCAAAATGGTAGTTTCCATTCTGGTCTTGGCCAGAGGATAACCATCGAGAGCCACTAGCTCCACGGGTTGAGCCGTGCCGTTGATCTGAAATTGCAACTGCAGGAAATCCTGGATGGTGGCATTAAGGATCCGCCAAAACTGCTTTTCTCCAGGCGCCATTTGGATGACCGGATGGGGAAACGGCAACGCCGAGACTTGGTAGTTAAGCGTCAACTGATAGGGCCCCGGTATCCAGGGAACCAGGTACTGCTGGCGAATGGTAAATACGCGCTCGGTAAGGCCAGCCACTTCTGGGTGGATCTTCTCCATCCCCTCCACCACCAGCGCTCCGGCGGCGCCGCCGTTCACTTGAAACTCGGTGAATCCGTGGATGTGCGGGTGATACCAATACAGGCCTGGCGGCTCGTCCTTCGGAATCGGGATCTTGAATTCAAAACCCGGCGTACCCGGCTGAATCAAGGTGGTGAGCACATCATCCTGATGGCAATCTGGCGAGACGTTCAGGCCGTGGAAATGAACGTTGGTGGATTGCAAAGTCTGCATGCCGGTGTCGCCGCAAATCTGGCTGGGAAGTGCGGAGTGCATCTTCATCTTCATTTTCATTCCCATCGAGTCATCGGCCTGGATGCGGTCTACGACCCCCAAGACCAGCGTGTCGCCTTGATTGAGGCGCAGCGTCGGAGCCTCCACATATCCCGTGGCAGTTTTGTAGTTGTAGCAATAGTGGGTGTAGCCGGACTCATCGACCGAGTGTCCCATGATGAACTTGGCTTCCAGAGTCCCATTCTGTGAAGTGAGACTCAAGGCGTCCTGCACCACCGTACCGGGACTGGGGCGGGCGGGACACGAAGCCTGGCCCATAGTCTGAATCGATGCTACTCCGCAGACCGCAATCGCTAGCAAACACCTGCACACAGAACGCATATCCAACTCCTTAAGTCTCTCTGGAATGACGGCACTCCCAACCACAAAACATTTTATCGAACCGGCTAAAACGGCCGGGGAGGAAAGTTTCCGATCGACAACAGCCCACCGCTGTTCGCGTCCAGCCGGGGCGAGTGGGCCGTTTCCTTCAGATAACATTTCCCCCCGGAGGAATTGAGCGCAAGCATCGCGATGGTGCTGGGCGCGCCAAACTCAGCCACATACACGCCTCCGCCATTTCCCGTGGTAGAGGCCAACGCCAGACCTCCG
>JBKQLO010000171.1:0-59792 GCA_052147055.1 Terriglobales bacterium | reverse complement strand
CAGCGGCGGCTTTCGCCGCCGCTGCCGGCTTGTTATAATCATTGAGTTTTCGCTCACTGCCGAAGAAGCAGTGTTTTTCGCTCTGTGCGAGCGTGGTTTTTATTGCGGAAGTGGTGGAATTGGCAGACACACCACCTTGAGGGGGTGGCGCCGTGAGGCATGGGGGTTCAAATCCCCCCTTCCGCACCATGAATTATCTGCAAAAGAATTCTTGGGGGCCACCGGGGAGGATCACGTGTGGACCTACGTACAGAAGACCGGCGAATTGCTGCGCGACGGATTGCACGTTGCCGTCGGATATTCCGGGTACGATGATCGCGAGACCGGGCAGAAGGGCAAGAACAATCCGGAGTTGGAAAAAATCGAGCAAGTGGGGCCGATTCCGGCGGGGAAATATTTTATCGGGAGTCCGCATGACACGCTGACTCACGGGCCGTTTGTTTTACCGCTGACGGCCGATTTGGCGAATGAAATGTTTGGCCGGTCATGGTTTCTGATGCACGGAGATTCGGTGGTCGATCCGGGAACGGCGTCGCGAGGGTGCATCATCATGAGCCGGGCGGTGCGAACGCAGGTGGCGCAGTCAGGGGATAAGGTGTTGCAAGTGATCTCGGGTGTGGCGGAGGATGCGCGAGTGGCGTAGAGCAAAGCAATGAACCACAAAGGACACGAAGGGTCACAAAGGAAAATCGGGCCACGGATTTACAGGGATGGCGGGGATCTGAAAAGCCTTTAATCGCAGAGATCGAGGAGAACGACCGCGGAGGTCGCAGAGAAGAACAGAACCCTGAATGGGGATGCGAGAGCCCTTGACGCTGATTGGCTGTGCCCATAGCATGGTAAAGGCGGCATTCGGGGCGGCGTCGAACACCTGCTCTCAGTCTACGGCTAACTGAAAACTACCCATGATTATCTTAATTACCATCATTCACGTTATAGTTTGCTTTTTCCTCATCATCGTGGTGCTTTTGCAAAGCGGCAAGAGCGGCGACATCACAGCCGCATTCGGCGGCATGGGCAGCCAGACGGCATTCGGGCCGCGGGGCGCGGCTACGGCTTTGTCGCGGGCGACCACCTGGTCCACCATCATCTTTATGGTGACCTCGGTCACGCTTTCGGTGTACGCCTCGCGTCATGCGAATGCTTCGAAGTCGGTATTGCAGGGGATTCCGGCGCAGACGCAGCCGGCGGCGCCGGTGGCTCCCGCGAAGAAATAAGCTCTAACCGCCGAGCACGCCGAGTTCGCCGAGAACAGCGGGTAAAAGCCTTTCACCGCAAAGGACGCAAAGATCACGCGAAGGTCGCGAAGATAACCAACTGCTTTCGGCGATCGGTTCCAAGCTGAGAGCTAAGAGCCAAGAGCTAACAGCCCCTCATGATCCACGAAATCCTTTCTGTCGGGCCGCTGCAATGCAACTGCTCGGTCATTGGAGACGAGACCACGCACGAGGCCATGGTCATCGATCCGGGGGACGACGTCGACGACGTCCTTGCCATCATTCGCAAGCATGATCTCCAGGTAAAACAGATCGTCATCACGCATGCTCACATCGATCACGTGGGCGGAGCAATGAAACTGCGCGCGGCCACCGGCGCGCCTATTCTGCTGAACCAAAACGATCAGGCTTTGCTCAAGATGCTCGACATGCAGGCGGCGTGGTGTCGAATGGCTCCTCCGGGCAAGGTGGAGATTGACCAGAGCATCGGGGGGGCGGACACCCTGAAAGCCGGGTCGCTGGTGGCCGAGGTCATTCACACTCCCGGCCACACCGAGGGCAGCGTCTGTCTTTATTTCCAAGCGGAGAAAAAGTTGATTGCCGGCGACACCCTGTTTGCCGGCAGCATTGGACGCACCGACCTGCCGGGCGGATCGATGGAGAAAATCATCTCGTCGTTACATGAGAAGGTGCTGGCCCTCCCGGATGAGACGGTCGTGGTTCCCGGCCATGGCCCGCTGACGACGATTGGCGAGGAGCGGGAGAGTAATCCTTGGTTGCAGAAATAGAGAGTAGCTTAGCCGCAGATTAGCGCAGATCACGCTGATCGGAAGGTTAACCCCAAGAGCGGCCACGGATTTGCACGGATCAACGCGGATCAGAGAGATGAAGAACCGGGCTTGACTGGGCCGCCCGCCTAAAAACACTCCATCCCGCACTTAAGATCTGGAGATGCCGCTCCGAATTGACCTTCCCGCCATTCTGTTAGATATTGTGACGGATGGACGCTGAAAAGACCATTGCCGAGATCGAGTGGCTAGAGCGCTGTTTTGCCGTACCGGACACCAGACCGCTGAGCGCTGGCGACCTCTCGGCTGCGAATCGGAGACACGACGACTCGCTCGCGCACAGTCCGTGGTTTCGCCTTTCGCAGCGTTATGGGATTTGCTGCCGTTCGTGATAGGTTTGGCCCGCCGGGTGCCCCAGGTCTCGCTGGTTTTGCGAGACCTGGGAGTAGCTACACCGGCCGTATCCGTTGCCCACACCGCTCTTTGTGTGACATCACTTTCGGCTTACGCTGGGCGGATGTGGCTCCCCGCCCAGGTCTCGCAACGGCGGCGAGACCTGGGGCACCCGGCGAGGGTGGCAGTCGTTGCGCCTCCCGTTCGATTCCTCCTCGTTGTCGCTCGGGGCTATGGGCTCTTGCTTGCCGCCACGATGGGGATGATTTCGAGGTGAAAATATGAGTTGAGTGCCTTCAGGGCTTTCGTATCTACGTTCGATTGATGCTTGGCTCTGACGACGAATATTGACTTCTGAAGGGACCCGCCGTTGCCTGCGATTTGCTCCGTGTCCTGGAAACTTTGAGAAGTCAGGTTCTGCAGTTGGGCGGCCGACATATTTTTCCAGATGGTCGCGGCCCCTTGCGTGAACCCTCCGCCGAGTATGCTCACACCTTGCGTAAAACCACGCGCCAGAAACGGCTCGATTGCGCTCCCGATGGTAGCCGCTCCCTGAATAATGTTGAAAAAAACGGCCCGAGGCCCGCTGAAATCACGGTCGTTGGAGAAGATGCTGGTAACATGCTCGAGAGAAAAGGGATGGAGAGGGATGGAAGCTCCTATCCGCAGGGTTACCCCCGCCAAGGGAACCAGGACCGGCAACGGGCACTCGTTGACGATCGAGACTTGGAAGACGTCGAAGTTCGTTGAAATCCCATTGCCGTATTTTTCCTTGGCTTGGACCTGCGGAACGTAAAAGTAATTCTGCTTCACGTCAACCTCGGGGGCGCACGCAGTGCCGACAATGTTCGCCGATACCGGTCCGCTGGTGTACGAAAGGGTCACCTCGAGCGGGACGTAGGTTCGAGGAGCGGTAAAGTTCATGGTGACGAGGGTTGCGGTGGCTACTGGCGCGTCCCGCTGGGTGATGCCGGCGGAGGGTAGCAATACGACTCTAGGAGCCTCCGGCTGGTTGAGATTGGTTCCCTCAATTCGAACGACAAATCCCAGGGAGCTTCCTGTATCGATCTGCTCGAAAATGGTGGCCTTGGTAATTGTCGCTGTCGCGGCGGCTCCCTGGCACCAGGCTAGGTCGCAGAAGATGAGGGTGAGTAGCAATATTGGCATAAACCGCCATGAGGAATCGACTTTAGCGGCGGACAATGGTCGTTTCAGCATATAGTGGGCATCCTTTCTTACGCCGACACGTTTTAGACATCGTCGTCTCAAGCGCCGGCAAGTTTAGGCGACCATGGCTACGTCGTCGTCGACGATTTGGTTTTTGTTCGGTTTTCGTAACAGACTGGCGGGAGTGTGGGATCGCGTCGGGTGCGAGGGATGGAAGGGTCGGTGGTTTGTTCTTTTACGCAAGTCCTGGCCCGGAATAGTCCGCGGTGGTGCGGGGCTTGTGCCGGGGCCTTAGTCAGAGTGGGGAGTTTACGGCACGGCTGAAGCCGTGCCCTTCCACGGTGCTTCTTTGCGTCAGGTTTCTCGTTTCTAGTTTCTGATTTCCGGCAAACCGCTCGGTGCCGGCAGTGTGGTATCCCACTTCTCGCGCAAAGAACGCGCGAGAAATGGGGCACGCGTCGGTTCTACCGCGAAGCCTGGGACCTCTTGCAATAGAGACCCACGTGGGGACAGCCGCCCTCGGCTGTCCCAAGGAGCGCAGCTCCGCAAGACGTAGGCGCGGACGTCCTCGCCCCTGCGTCCGCCATAACCACCCCCTCCCACTTGTCATTCCGAGAAGCGAAGCGACGAGGAATCTGCTTTAAGCGGCAGTCTGCTCAACTCGTGTGGGACGGACACTCCTGTCCGCCGATCCTGATCTTCTCTGTGACTCTGTGCCTCTGTGGTGAAGGGCTGTTTTTCCGATCCGCGTGGATCCGCGCAAATCCGTGGCCGCTGTTGGGGTTGATTTTCTGATCCGCGTCGATCCGCGCAAATCTGCGGCGAAACCTTTGATCTTCGCCGGCACCACCCAACCGACGCGTGCCCCATTTCTCGCGCGTTCTTTGCGCGAGAAATGGGATACCACACTGCCGGCACCGAGCGGTTTGCCGGAAACCGGAAACTAGAAACGAGAAACCTGACGCAAAGAAGCGATGGCAAAGGGACCGAGATTGCGGAGCGAGGCCAGGCCGTTTTCACCGCCGACGGCGGTGGCAAGGTCGAATTGGCCGTGCAACATTTTCCTGTAGAGATCCAGTGCCGCCGGTTCCGCGTCCACGAACAGGATCTTTTGATTCACAAACGGGCCTTTCACAACAGCAAAGCATTCAAGGCGCCAGTTCGGGGTTGCTGCCACTGCTTTGAATACTGTCTAAGTTGGGTACGGTACCGCTTCTGCATTGTAGGTCTTCCGTATCGGCATCCGCAGTGATTCGCGGGAACGGCTTCATTACCAACGTTTGCCGGGGGTTGGGGTTTCATTGCAAAGGTGCTGCCGTTACTTTGGTAAGAAGAGTGTGATCTGAACCGCGAGCGGACGCGGCTCGGGGTGGCACAATAGAAGCAGTATTACATCTGTCGCATTATGATGTGTATGACGTACTATCCCATCAGAGTATGTATCTGCACGAACGCAGTGGCGTTTCCCGCGGCAGGATCGCAAGCGTATCACCAACAGGTTTGCTTTCCACCCCTTGCGCCCGACCAGGAAAGTCTGCTTAGGAGTTCACGCTGAAGAGCGAACCCATAGGGCTGAGGTTGGGCGTGGCATTTACAGTTCTGATTGCCATCTTGCTAGGCATCGGGCAGCTGGGGCTTCGCCGGATGCACGAAATCAACCAAAGCCTCGGCGACATCACGGGCAGGAAGGAAATTGACCTGCAACTGGCCCAAAGAGCATTAATGCTTTCCAACAGCAACAGCCGCATCACCATGGAAATCGTGCTGGTGAAGAATCGAGCCCTGGTAGAGAAGCTGTTGGCAACCAGGTCTGAGAATAGCGAGGAGGTTACAAGGCTCTTGTATGAAAGCGAAGAGCGCTGTGAGTCAGAGAGAGAGAAGCAGCTGCTCAATGCAGTGAGAGAGACAAGAAAACCATATATGGAAAGCTACCAGCGAGCTATCCATATGCTTCTCGATGAAGGGAAACAGGATGCGGCGGAAGCGGTCATGGTCAAAGAAACGCAACCGGCGCTGTTGAAATATCACGCTGCCTGGGACGAGTTCGTAGAGTTTCAGGAGAATGAGGTGGATGCAGCCATCCAACAATCCCAGGTGGATTACGCCTGGGCCCATCGCCTGGCGTCGTTTTTGATTGGGCTGGCAGTAGCTCTGGCTATTGTGATCGCGGTGTTCACAACGCGCGCGACAGCCCGCGAGATGGCCGCACGTATCGACGCAAAGAACGAAGTTAGTAAGCTTAACGCGAGTCTGGAAGCAAAAGTGATACGGCGTACCCTCGAGCTTAGCAATGCGAACCAGCAATTAGCCGGCGAAGTCGTGGAACGCCGGCAAGCAGAAGAGCGTCTGAACCTGCAAGTAGCGGCTGTGGAAGCCGCAGCCAATGCCGTCGTAATCACAGATGTCCGCGGGACTATCGTGTGGGTCAATCCTGCGTTCACAACCATGACCGGTTATGGCAAGGAAGAAGTAGTGGGCAAGAACCCTCGCATGTTGAAATCCGGAGATCAGCCCGCAAGCTATTATGCCAAGCTCTGGTCCACCATTTCATCAGGCAAGGTCTGGCAAGGCGAGATTGTCAACCGGCGAAAAGATGGAACGGCCTACACGGAAGAGATGACGATCACGCCGGTGACGCCCCAGCGCGGCCGCACAACCGCTACTTACTTCGTCGCAATCAAGCAAGACATCACCGAGCGCAAGCTGGCTGAGGAAGCGATGGTGTTCAAGACTGCGCTGCTTGAGGCACAAGCGGAGACGACCATTGATGGCATTCTGGTGGTCGACGAGTCCGGCCACATCGTGCTGGCGAACAAGCAATTTGGGCTGCACTTCGAAATACCGGACGAATTGCTGAGTACGCGAGACGATCAGCTCGTGCTCAAACACGTCAGGGCTAAGGTCTCGGCAGGCGAAGCCTTCGTCGAAAGGGTCGGATACCTTTATAGCCATCCCGATGAAAAGAGCCGGGACGAAATAAGACTCAAGAATGGGAAGATCTTCGACCGATACTCTGCGCCTCTCATCGATTCAAACAGCCGCTATCGGGGCAGGATATGGTATTTTCGCGACATCACCGACCGCAGAGTCGCCGAGGAACGAGTCCAATTTCTGGCCTACTACGATGCTCTTACGGGTCTGCCCAACCGGAGCCTTCTACGGGATCGACTGGAGAAGGCGCTGGCCGGCGCTCGCCGGCAAAAGTGTAAAGTCGCGCTTCTCTTTCTTGACCTCGACAGGTTCAAAGCCATCAATGATTCGTTGGGTCACTCGGTCGGCGATCTGCTGCTGCAGGAAGTTGCGGGACGGCTTAAGGAATGGGCACGTGAACTCGACACCGTGGCTCGGCTAAGTGGGGACGAATTTCTCATCGTGCTAACGGGAGTCAAGGAAGTGGCCGACGCGGCCGTGGCCGCGGACCGGGTTGTGAGGTCGATGACCGCCGGATTCACGGTTCAAGGTCACCCGCTGAATGTCAGTTGCAGCCTGGGCATCAGTATTTTTCCCGAACACGGTGCGGACAGCGAAACTCTGATCAAGAATGCCGATGCGGCCATGTACTGCGCCAAGGAGAACGGCCGCAACAACTTTCGGTTCTTCACGGAAGACATGAACGCACAGGTGGTAGAGCGCTTGACCTTGGAGAACAGTTTGCGACAGGCCCTCGACAAGGAAGAACTCTTTCTGATGTATCAGCCGCAGCTGGATATCGCTACGGGAAGGATCACCGGCCTGGAAGCACTGCTTCGCTGGCAGCACCCGGACCTGGGCCTGGTGCCTCCCGATAAGTTCATACGAATTGCGGAGAACAGCGGCCTGATCGTGCCCATGGGTGAATGGGTGCTGCGGACGGCCTGCCGTCAGGCCCGGAAATGGCAAGACGAAGGGCTTCCCGCAATGTCGGTAGCAGTGAATGTCTCGGCGGTGCAGTTTCGACAAGAGGACTTCTGCGATCTGATCAGCAGGGTGCTGGCCGAGTCGGGCCTGGCCCCGCAATATCTCGAACTGGAACTCACAGAGAGCCTCCTGCTAGCGAATGCAGACGTAACGCTGTCGGTGGTTCAGCGATTGAAGGCCATGGGGCTGACGCTCGCGATTGACGACTTCGGGACAGGCTATTCCAGCTTTAGCTACTTGAGACAGTTTCACGTCAGCAAGCTGAAAATCGACCGTGTGTTTGTCCGGGATGTCGCGGTGAATCCTGATGATGCGGCGATCGCGACCGCAATCATCAGTATGGCGAAAAGTCTGAAACTGAAAGTGATCGCCGAAGGGGTGGAGAATGAGGCGCAAATGTCATTCCTGCGGGCCCATCATTGTGACGAGATCCAAGGCTACTACTTCAGCAAACCCTTGGCGGTGGACAAGGTCGCAGAGAAACTGCGCGGTGTTTCTGCTCAATCCGCCTTATCTGCGAGCCAAGGAGCGCAATAAGGGTGGGGTGGGCGTCCGTTGGGATGGCGCCGACGGTGGCAGAAACTTCGCCACGGATTTGCACGGATGGACGCTGATCGACGAACGTCTTCCTGCCCGCCTTTCGTAAGGCGTGGGTCGTTACTTCAGTAAGAGGAGTGTGTGATCTGGATCACGTGGATCCGAGGACTGGGGTGTCACGATACTGCTGGCCCTCCCCCTTGCGACAAGGAGTGCGGTTTATGTCGATCGGCAATGTGCTTTTGGTTTCGGCTGATCCAGTCACGATTCAGCAGTTCAGCCAGGCCTTACAAGAGTTGTCTATTCCGCCCGATGTCTGCCGAGAAGTGCCGGCGGCGGTGGGTCTGTTGAACCGTCGAAAGTTCGACGCCGTGATCGTTGATCTCCAGCTAGGAGAGCAGTCGGGGCGGATTCTGGACGAGGTACGCCTGTCTCCGTCGAACCGAACGGCGGTGACGTTTGCCATCCGCGGCAGCGATGCGGAGGACAGGGCGTTCCAGAAGAGGTCGGAGTTTGTGTTCGAGAGGCCGCTTTCGGCGCAGTCGATCCGCGACACGCTCAAGCCGGCGTACGGGCTGATACTGAGAGAGCGGCGGCGGTATTTCCGCTGTCCCATCTCTATCCCGGTTGTGATTCTAAGGCGAGCCAACGCGGAAGTGCGCTGCCACTGTGTAAACCTGAGCGAAGGCGGCATGGCTTTGAGCACCTTCGTGCCGCTCAACCCCGGCGAAAAGGTACGAGTTCGGTTCACCTTGCCGGACCTCGATGTTGCATTCTTGGAAGAAGCGACGATCTGCTGGTGGAGAACGGGGCATCTTGGAATTCGCTTCGGGACGCTGCCGCCAGAGCACAAATCGGAGCTACAGGGCTGGCTGGCACGAAAGCTGGAAGGGTTGCTTCCGGAATTCGTGGCTTGGAAGTTCGGGAGAGCGGAAGACTGCCGCAACCGACCGAAAACAATTCACCACGGCGACACGGAGTCACAGAGACGGACAAACGCTTCGCCACAAATTTTGGCGTGATAACATTCGAACGTTTTCAGGCCAGAATATGACTCTGCCCTCGGGTAAAGACTTCCTTCGGCAATTCTTTGCGATGCTGCCGCTGCCGTTTTCAAAGTGGGTGTACGGGCTGGCGAGGAACAGCATATTTCCGGACCCGCGGCAGAGTTATTTTGAGAAGGCTTTTCGGAAGGTTCGGGAGCTCGAAGTGCGCGGAGATTATCTGGAGTTTGGAGTGTACCAGGGCGGGTCGTTCATTCTGGCGGCGAGGTTGGCGGCGCAATATGGGTTGAGTGGGATGCGATTTGTTGCGTTCGACTCATTTCAAGGACTGCCGGAAGGCGAGGGCAAACGATTTGCGGCCGGCGAGTTTGCCTGCTCGGAGGAGTATTTCACGCGTATCGTCGCCCGGGCCGGCGTTCCCATGGACAAAGTGGTGAAGGTGAAGGGGTGGTACAACGAATCGCTCACCGAAGCTGTTAAAGAGAAGTATAAGTTGGAGCGGGCGGCGGTGGTTCACATCGATTGCGATCTATACTCTTCGACCAAAGATGTGCTCCGGTTCATTGAAGAGATGGTGCAGGTGGGAACGGTGATTATTTTTGACGACTGGTGTGCGTTTCGAAAGGAAGATCGTCCGGAAGAGTTTGGGGAACCGAAGGCGTTTAAGGAGTGGCCGCTGGGGAAGTCGTTTGAAGAGTTCGCTGAATTTCGCGCCAGCAAGGCCTTCATCATGACCGCGCGAAGAGTGAACTGAGTTTTTCTTCCCATACAGGCAAAAGCAAGGTGAACGGCAAAAACGGCGGACAAGAGTGTCCGCCCCACGCGAGGATTGTGCTCAGTTTTCCAACCAGATGGGAGTGTAGCCAATCTGCACTTGATGGTTGTGGATGGGATAAACATTTCCGTACAGGTCGCGATACTGCACGTACTTGGTGGGCACGGGCACGGTCACGGTAGCGTTGGCATCCCAAACGGCCGCAGCCTGGTAGCCTGACGAGCGGCTGAAGGTGCAGGTCCAGATTGAGCTGCCGGTAATGTACGGCTGGCAGGGTTGGGTCATGGTGGCGCCGACAAGCCAGCTGTAGTAGAGCTGATAGGCGACGCCGTTTGGCGTCATACTGGCGGAGCCCGAGTCCCACAGATTGCCTTCGTTGGAGGAATCAAACGCAAACAGGTAGTACTGGCTCACGGGAGTGGACAACATCGAGAGATAGTGGCGGAAGCTGAAGCCGGGTTGCTGGGATGGCGGAATCGGGGCGTGCTCGCAGCACCAGCTTCCCTCGGTGACAAAGATCGGCTTGCCAGTTTGGTTGTATTGCGCCATCACAGCGGTGGTGTTGTTGAGGCGGGTGATGATGTCTTCGGGGTGGTAGACGTACCCGTGCAGGCCGATGACGTCCACATACTGGCCGCCTCCGGCGGCAAAGTAGCCGGGCAACCAGGTCATCTTGAGAGAATACTTTCCGTCGCCGGTTTCTGGCGGCGAAGTGATCAGAACATTGGGGTCGAAGGATTTAGCGACCGAGCGCGTGTCCTGGGTCATGCGTACGATCTGCTGCATGGAGCCTCCCCACTCGGTGGGGATATTGGGTTCGTTCCAAATCTCAATGTACCTGATCTTGCCGGGGCCTTCATGCTGCATAAGGGCAGTGATGAAATCGATCAGGTGCTGGTCGGTACCGGTGCCGTCGGAATTGAGGTCGTTGGGGGGATAGCATCCGCCGGGAGCCTGGTTTCCCTGATTGCAGGTGCAGGTTGGACACGCCGACGCCCAGGTGGGCGTGTAGTAAAAGGTGTACAAAACGGATTGCCCGTTTTGCTGCGCCAGCGCCAGCAAATCATCCAAATGCGACCAGTCATAGACGCCTTGCGAGGTATTGATGTCGGCCCAGGTGACTTTGCTGGAGACCGACCGCCAGGAGGAGAATTGGACGTCTACGGTCGAGGGCCAGGGGTCCTGGGTGGAAAGCGTGTGCATGGCAAAGAATTCGGGCGAGATCTGCGCCGCGGCCACGTGGAACGCGACAAAGAGGAGGGCTACAGCGATACAGCTTTTCACAACTAATACTCCAACGTAGGGGATACAAACAGGGAGACAAACCGGCAGAATCCCGCTCACCCGTTATGCGCGAAAGTACCTGCCAGTGAACGCGCCGGAAACAACTCGACGAGAAGGTAAGAATGATACTGCTTGCCTAGTGTCAGGCTGGCTCCAACGCGAACCAAATGTGCCCTGAGTGTAACCAGAGTATAGGAAGGGCGAGGCCAACGGTCAAACACAGTAGTACATCGAAAAGCCTGTTCCAGCGGGCGGTTGGGCGTGGTCGGACGGACATGGCGCGGCCGGCTGTGGAACGAGACGGCTACTGACCTTTTTCCAGGCGAAGATACAACACCGCAGAGGCACCGCGGCACAGAGAAAGAAAGCATGGCCACGGAATGACGCGGATCATTACTTCTTCTTGAGCCGGTCGACCAGCGCGCGCAGCGTGGCTTGGGTCTCTGGATGCCACCAACTGGCGACGACTTTTTTCACTTCCGGTTCGAGGTCGCGGCGGAAGATGGCGATCAGGTCGGCGCGGGCTTCGTGGCGAGTGGCAGTCATGGCTTCGGCCGGAAGTGCAAGCAGGGTCTTACACCAAGCGACGGCGCGCTCGACGACATGTTCGGTGGGGACTAACTCGTCGACCAGACCGATTTCGAGAGCCTGGGTGGGTGACATCAAGAGGCCGGAGGAGGCCAGACGTTCGGCCTGGCGCGGTCCGACCTGGCGGCGAAGAGCGGCTAAGATCACGGCGGGCAAAGGAATGCCGACTTGGACTTCGCTGAGGCCGATCTTGAACTCGCCGTCGGCCATGACTCGCCAATCGCAAAATAGAGGAAGGACGGTGCCGCCGGCGGGGGCGTGTCCGATGATGGCGGCGGCGATGGGGATGGGCGAGCAGGCGAGGGCCTTCATGAGGGCATAGAGTTCGCGCCAAAGGGTGGTGATGGCGCGGCGGTCGAGTCCCATGAGCTGCGGGACGTCGAGCCCGGCACAGAACCTGCCGGGTGTACCGGAAAGGACCAGGGCGCGAACATCTTCTTTGGCGGCGGATTCGACCGCCTGGCGGAGGGCGACGATCAATTCTCCGGTAAGAGCATTGACCGGCGGACGATTGAGGCGAAGCTCACGGATAGGACCGTGGTTAATAGTATGAATCATGGGTAGCGTCGAGTATAGCGCGAGAAAACGCTTCATTGCAGAGATCGCGGAGAAGAGCGGGGGGGACGACCTTTGGAACCAGAGAGGGTCGAGCGGACATGGAGATTAGGCCCTCCAGAGCGAGTGGGAAAGGGTGGCTTGATAGGAGGGGCAGTGTATGGTATTTTGTTGGCCGGTATTTTATTGACCAGGCTCTTGTTGGCGGGTCTATGGGGGTAGCTTTGAATCTCGACATTGATCGTTATATGGATTCGGTCCGGAAATTCAACGATCTGGTGGGCGAACTGGCGGGCAAGCTGGAGCAGATCAGCGACGCGCGCGACGAGGCCTTGAAAGCAAGCGCCGACCTAAAACGGCAGTTGGAGACCACCGACCAGAGACTGCTGGATATTTCCAGCGCGATTCGGCAGCAGATTACGCTGGAGTTCGCCAAGAAAGCGGTGCGGGCCGAGGAAGCTGCCGATCGGGGTACCGCGCGACTGGTTAGCTAGAGCGCGTTTTCGGCGTGGATTTGTCCGCAGGCGGGCGTGTGTCGTGTGCGTTCTTCCTCCCCAAGTTATACAGGCTGGCTACGCGAGAAACTTTTCTCTTGCCGCTACGCGGCTGATTGATTCCTCCCACTTTACCCACGGCTTACGCCGTGGGCTTTATTCTTGCGGCGCTCTGCGGCTAAAACCCGCCTTCTACTTTCGCGGCATTGGCTGGAAAATCGAGAACACGGCGCCCTGGGGATCGGCCAGGATTCCGAAGCGGCCGACGTTTTCCAGGGTCACGGGTTCCACGTAAAACTTTGCTCCCAGCTGCTTGGCTTTGGCCGCGGTGGCGTCGCAATTGGAAGTCGAGATGTAAGGTAGCCAGTGCGCGGGGGTGCCGGGCTGGCGATGCTGAAGGGACTGAATGCCTCCGATGAATTCCTCGCCATTCTGAATGTGAACGTAGCCTGAGGGGGGATCGTCGTCGGTGTCGTCGCTTAGTTTCCAGCCGAACATGTCGGTGTAGAACTTGCGGGCGCGGTCGGGATCGGGCGTGCTGAGGTCGGCCCAGCACAGGGTGCCGTCAACTCCGGCGATGCCGATGCCAGTGTTGCGCCTGGCTTGCCACACGCAGAAAGTTGCGCCGGTGGGATCGGCGATGACGGCCATGCGGCCGGCGTCCATCACGTCGAATGCGGGAGCGCAGACTTTGCCGCCGGCTTTGGAGGCGCGGGCGGCCGCGGCGTCGGCGTCATCCACGGCAATGTAAAGCATCCAGTGGGGAGGGACGCCTTTTTGCTCGGGGCGCAAAGTGCATGCGGCGGCGGCGTCGCGGCCCTGGAGGCGAAAGATGGTGTAGACATCGGTTGGACCCATGGGCATGTCGTTGACCTCCCAGCCGAAGAGCCCACTGTAGAATTTCTTGGCGGCGGGCTGGTCGGTGGTGGCGAGTTCGATCCAACAAAAGGAGCCGGGCTGGTGTTTGTCGATGTTAGGCATGGGGAGAAAGTATAGGACATCCGGCGAGAAGTGAAAAGCCGGCAGGAAGAGGCCGGATCACCGTGATGGGAGAACTGGCAGTTTGGTTTATGCTTAGCTCGTCAACAGGTTTGGACAGGAGCATGACACCATGGCCGACGAACTAACCGAATTGCACGAGCACGCCGAACAAGCACGGAAGCATCCCGATCTCGCCCCCATCGCGCTCACCATGGCGGTGCTGGCGGTGCTGGTGGCAATTGTGTCCCTGTTCGGTCATCGCACTCACACTGAAGAAATCATTTTGCAGAACAAGGTCACCGACCAGTGGGCCTACTACCAGGCCAAAAATATCCGCCGCCACAGCGACGAATTGTTCGCCGATCTGACCACCGTGGTTGCCAGCAAAGACGCGGACGCGGTGGCCAAGCTGCGGGAAAAATACCGGGCCGAAGCAGACCGCTATAAAGACGAGCAGAAGGAACTCGACAAACAGGCCCGCGAAACGGAAAACGAAACCGAACTTGCCCGCCGCAAAGGCGACCGCTTCGATCTGGGCGAAGTCTTCCTGGAGATCGCCCTGGTCATCACCTCGATCGCGCTGCTCACCAGCCGGCGAATATTCTGGCACCTCGGCATGTTGATGGCGACGGCCGGGGTTCTGGTCGCCGCATCGGCCTGGATGGTGCGCTTGTGAAGGACTCGATTTCGTTCCACATCAGACTCTTCCCGGGGGAGGGACGCATTTAAGAAAGATCAGTTGTCCGTTCGCGGTTCTCAGTTCTCAGTCAGGTTCAACATTCAAACTGCGCCAACTGGTGTTGTCGACCGCGCCCGCCGTAGTGAGAGTCCGTCATCCCACATTTCGATTGTGCGAAGAAGGCAAGCGAAGGGAGCGCACGACTTGACTGAGCAATATCCACGCTACCGCAGGAAGAACCAGCCACGCGGTGGAAACGCCTAGAACCATTTTCCAGAACATTGATCCCCTCTCGACGAAGCGGCGAGAGGAATGGTGCTGGAGAGTCAGGCCAGGGGACTCGGTTCATGGAACCGGCAGCTCTTGAGAAGGGCTGCCCAGCACGAGGTTATCCTACGACTGGGGGCGGGGATAGGGCAAGGGGGAAATGTTGGTTAGGCCGTATTCGGCCGAAGGGACGGTTTCTGCATTTGGAGGCGGCGCACCCATCGCTTTCATTGACCCACCCTTGCGGGCGGCCTACTATTGGACGACTGCGTGATCGGACAAACCATCTCGCACTACCGCATCGTCGAGATGCTGGGCGGCGGCGGGATGGGCGTGGTCTACAAGGCCGAGGACACGCGGCTTCACCGTTTTGTCGCGCTGAAGTTCCTGCCCGAGGAAGTTGCCCGTGACCCGCAGGCCCTAGCCCGTTTCCAACGTGAAGCACAGGCGGCATCAGCGCTAAACCATCCCAATATCTGCACCATCCACGACATCGGTGAGCAGGATGGGCGGGCGTTCATCGCCATGGAGTTTCTGGACGGCCTGACGCTGAAGTACAGCATTGCGGGGCGAGCGCTGGAGACCGAAACCGTCTTGTCGCTGGGAATGGAGATCGCCGACGCGCTGGATGCGGCTCACGCTGCTGGCATTGTGCACCGCGACATCAAGCCTGCGAACATTTTTGTGACCAAACGCGGACATGCGAAGGTTCTCGACTTCGGTCTGGCCAAGGTCTTACTCAAACCCGAAGGCCTTGACATGAACGCGTCGACCTTGGAGGAGTCTCTCACCAACCCCGGCGCTGCCGTGGGCACGATCGCATACATGTCGCCGGAACAAGTCCGCGCCAAGGAACTGGACGCCGGAACCGACCTGTTCTCTTTCGGAGTAGTGCTCTACGAGATGGTTACGGGGGTGTTGCCATTCCAAGGTGAAAGCACCGGAGTAATTTTCGAGGCCATCCTAAACCGGGTACCGGTTGCTGTGGTGCGGCTGAATCCCGACGTGGGCCCGGAGTTAGAACGGATCATCGCCAAGTGTCTGGAAAAAGACACCAAGCTGCGCTATCACCACGCCTCGGAAATTCGCACTGACCTGCAACGGATGAAGCGGGAGACGGATTCGGCGCGGGTGACAACAAGTGGGAAGCCCAGCACCACAGCCGCCATCGCCAAAGGCTGGAAGGCGATCGTTTTTGCTGCCGCGGCTATGCTGGCGTTGTTCGTGGCAGGTTACTTCTATTTTCAGGGCGCACCAAGACTCAGGGCGGCAAAACTTACCGACAAGGACACGATTGTCCTCGCCGATTTCATCAACACGACAGGCGACGCGGTGTTTGACGGCACCCTGCGCCAGGGGCTCGCCATCCAACTCGAGCAATCGCCTTTTCTGAAAATCATGGACGACGAGCAGGTACAACAAAACCTGCGGTTGATGAGCATTGCTCCCGCGAGCCATATCACAAACCAGATCGCACATGACATCTGCGTGCGGGACGGAGCCGCGGCCACCATCGACGGCTCCATCGAGAGCCTGGGTAAGAACTACGTCATCACGCTCCAGGCAATCACGTGCCAGGGTGGCGCGACGCTGGCTCGGGAACAGATTCAAGCGGGCGACAAAGAGCACGTGTTGAACGGGTTGGGAACCGCCGCCACGGCCATGCGGGCCAAGCTGGGAGAGTCGCTCAACTCGATCCAGAAGTTGAATCGTCCGCTCGAACAAGCCACCACTCCATCGCTGGAAGCTCTGCAGAACTACACTGCGGGTTATTCCGAGATGGGCCAGGGCCAATTTCTGGCGGCGGTCCCGTTGTTTGAGCGCGCCATTGCACTCGATCCAAATTTCGCGATGGCTTACCACTTCCTTGGGGCCGCGTTTCAAAATGCCGGGGACATAGAGCGCAGCCGGGAATACACACAAAAAGCTTTCGGTTTGATCGACCGAGTTTCCGAGTATGAGCGGGACCTGATTGCGGCTGACTACTACTCGTATGATGGCCAGTCTGACAAAGCGATTGACGCATTCCGGTTGGGTATCCAGAACTATCCCCGCTTTTGGGGATTCCATAACAACTTGAGTGCCGAGTACATAGACCTGGGGCAATTCGAAGAGGGGCTCAAGGAGGGCCAGGAAGCGACGGAGCTACTACAGGCGCAGGTTGAACTTCCGTACCGGCGCCAACTGGACGCCTACATGTGCCTGGATCGGCTCACCGAGGCGAAGCAATTAGCGGAGAAACTGCGGGCGCAGGGACTCGGCGGAGCGCGGATCCACCAGCGCTTTCTCGAAATCGCTTACGTGGAGGGCGATGATGCGGCGGCTGCGCGGGAGATTCAATGGTTCGCAGGCCAGCCGGCGGAGTACCTCAGTTTTGGCTTGCAGGCGGCCAATCAGAACGCTCTTGGCCAGCGTCGCGAGTCGAGCAAACTGTTCCAGCGAGCCGCAGAGACGGCGCTGCGCCATGGGCTGCGGAACGCCGCCGCGGAATTTGAAGAGGCCGATGCGCGTGCCGACGCGCTGTCGGGTAAGTGCGAGGCCGTGCGGCGACTGGGGCGTCCTGCGCTGGCGCTGGCTATGTGCGGCGATGCGGCCCAAGCGGAGAAGCTCGCCGGGGAGACTTCGAAGCTGTTTCCAAACGGAACCCTGTGGAATGCGGTGCACTTACCCGCGATTCGCGCTGCGATCGCGATCAAGCGCGATGAGCCCGCCAAAGCCGTGGAACTGCTGGCATCCGCCTCGCCGTACGAGCGTGCTTACCCCGAGGCGGTGTACCTGCGGGGCTTGGCTTACCTGGGTCTGGGTGAAGGCGCTAAGGCAACGGCTGAGTTCGAAAAGATCCTGGATCACAAGGGCGCCAATTGGGGCAGTGCCTGGCAACACCCCTATTGGGGACAGTTCTACTCGCTTTCCTACCTGGGGCTGGCGCGCGGCTCGGTGCTCGCTGGCGACCCGGCGAAAGCCGGAAAAGCCTATCAGGAGTTCCTCACCCTCTGGAAAGACGCCGACCCCGACATCCCCATTCTGAAACAAGCCAAGGCAGAGTACGCGAAGCTGCAATAGTGGATGGGGGTCCTGCTTCGTCGCTTGCTGGTTGCCGATAGTTTACGTAACCAAGCGATTACGCTCTTGGGATCCCGCTTGTGCGTTAACAAGGAAGAAGTTGACTCCTGGAAACGGGACGCTGGCTAAGTCAAAAGTGGCGGACAAGAGTGTCCACCCCGCACGAGTGGTGGCGTTCTAGCAAGAAAGCAACCTCAACATCCGATCGATGCCTTCGCGGAATTGGTCGGGGTGGGTGATCAGGCTCAGGATTAGATAGCCGTCGCGGGGGAAGTCGTAGAAGTGGCCGGGGTGGACGAGGACGCTGGCTTGGCGCAGGAGAGCGATGGCGAGGTCTTCGTCGGATTGGGTGGCGGGGACACGGAGGATGGCGTACCATCCGCCTGCGACGGCGAGGCGCTGGCAGGCTTTTTGCTGGGCGAGTTGGCGGTCGAGTTCGGCTAGGTTGGCGCGGACGCGGTCAAGGAGTTGGGGCTGGATTTGCTTTCGTTGATTTAAGAGTGTGGGCGCGGCGAGTTGGATGGGAGCGTTCAGCGAGAGATAGGTGTCGGCGATGATTTCGAGACGCGACAGGGCTGGTGGCAGTTGATCGGCGGGGCCGGTGGCGGCGATCCAGGCTAGTTTCATTTGCGGCAGGGCGGAGATTTTTGAGATGCCGCTGAGGGTGAACGTGAGGACATCTTTGTTAGTGATAAATGAAGAGCGCGGAGTGCCGTCGTGGGCGTAGTCGAGGAAGACTTCGTCGACGATGATGGCTAGTTTGTGGTCACGGCAGAAATGGTTGAGTGTGGCGCGCTCGGCTTCACTCACGTAGGAGCCGGTGGGATTGTTGGGATGGACGAGCACTACGGCGCGGGTGCGAGGGGTCAGCGATTTGTGTAAAGACGGAAAGTCGATTTGCCAGCCGTGATCGTAGAGCAGTGGGTAGGGGACGAGTTTCACATCCTGCAAATCAGCGAGAAATTCGAATAGCGGGTAGCTGGGTTTGGGGACCAGGACTTCGTCTTCGGGATTCGAGAGCAGGCGGAAGACGAAGGAGTAGCCTTCGCTGGTGCTGGTGGTGAGCACGAGTGATTCGGGATCGACTTGTTGCTGGTAATAATCGGCGACGGCTTGACGGGCGCTGAGCAGGCCTTTGGGCTGGGGGTCGTAGTCGAGCGCGGCTGGGTTGGTGAGGGATCTCAGGATGGCGTCGTTATCATAGTTGAGGCCGGCGCGAGTAGGATTGGAGATGGTGAGGTCGAGGACTTCCCTGCCGGCGGCGCGCAACTCCTGTTGCGCCTGAGTGAAGCGGTTGGGGGTGAGCTCCCAGTCGGTGCGGCGGGAAAACATGTGGGACAATGATACGCGAGAGGGGGTTCGCTTCCTCGCGAGCACCTGGTTCGGGGTCCGCGAAAAAGCTTTAACCACGAAGGACACGAAGGTTCACAAAGGAACCCTTAGCACACCGACGCCTTCGCGAAGGATATAATATGACGCTTGCCGCTATGGAAACCTCTACGCAATACGAATTGAAGCTGGCCCAGCGGATGTCGCGCCTGGGCACGGAGACTGCTTTTGAAGTATTGAACAAGGCGCGTGCGCTGGAGCGTCAGGGCAAGGACATTGTCCACCTGGAGATTGGCGAGCCTGATTTCGATACGCCGAAGAACGTGGTCGAGGCTGGCATCGACGCTTTGCGCAAGGGCTGGACACACTACGGGCCGTCGGCCGGGTTGCCGGAGTTGCGGCAGGCTATCGCCGAGGATGTTTCGCGATCGCGCGGAGTGAAGGTCACGAGCGATGAGGTCGTGGTTGTCCCCGGGGGCAAGCCGATTATTTTCTTTTCGATACTGGCATTGGCTGATGCGGGAGATGAGGTTATCTATCCCAACCCCGGCTTCCCCATCTATGAATCGATGATCAACTACGCCGGGGCGAAAGCGGTGCCGATCCGGCTGCATGAGGAGCGGGACTTCGGCCTGGATGTGAAGGAACTGAAGGCGCTGATCACGGACCGCACCAAACTGATCATTATTAATTCACCCCAGAACCCGACGGGCGGAGTGCTGAGCAAGCAGGACATCCAAGGCATCGCGGAGGCGATTGGCGACCGCAACATCATGGTGCTTTCGGATGAGATTTACAGCCGGCTGATTTTCGAGGGCGAGCATCACTCGATCATGACGGTGCCGGGATTCAAGGAGCGGACGATCCTGCTGGATGGATTCTCGAAGACCTGGGCGATGACGGGATGGCGGATGGGGTATGGAGTGATGCGGGCCGACCTGGCGGCGCAGATCGCGAGGCTGAACACGAATTCGAATTCCTGCACGGCGAGCTTTACGCAGATGGCGGGAATTGAGGCGATTCGCGGAGATCAGTCGTCGGTGGACAAAATGCGGGCGGAATTTCAGCGGCGGCGGGATGCGTTTGTGGCGGGGTTGAATAAGATCAAGGGATTCTCGTGCCGGCTGCCGAAAGGCGCGTTTTACGTGTTCCCCAATACCACGAAGACGGGATGGAAATCGAAGAAACTGGCGGACGCGTTGCTGGAGCAGGCGGGCGTGGCGTGCCTTTCGGGAACGGCGTTTGGAGATTATGGGGAAGGCTATCTGCGGTTCAGCGTGGCGAACTCGCTGGAGAATTTGAATAAGGCGCTGGCGCGGGTGGATGAGTGGACGAAGAAGAATTTGTAGAAGCCTTTTCGCCGCGGATTTACGCGGATGAACGCGGATCAAAGACAAATCAACATCTTTAACGCCGAGAAAAGAAGAGCAAAACGCCGCAGATTTTGCTGATTTGCGCTGATAAGGCCGGGTTACCTACGTCACACTTCGCTGTGATCTGCCGCACTGAGGGGGCGGACATTCCCTCCTAGACTCGTCTTGAAGGATCAGCGCTGGCACTCGTCCGTCCGCTGCCGGCGCGGAAGGATGAGTTATGGCGATCAAGGATTCCACGAGCGGCAAGACCATTCGCGATTATTCCGTTGAACAATTGAAAGACGCGGCCAGGCTGATGCGGGGCTACGACCTGGTGGCGCTGTGTGCGGCGGGGTCGGGGCACGCGGGCGGAACGCTGTCGATTATGGACATCACGGCGGCGCTGTATTTGCGGGTGGCGGACCATGATCCATGGGATCCATCGTGGGCGGAGCGTGATCGCATTATTTGGTCCACGGGACACAAAGCGCCCAGCCTGTATCTGGGCCTCGCGTTTGCCGGTTTCTGCAAGGTGGATGACGTGATGTTGCTGCGCAAGTTGTGGTCGCCGTTTCAGGGGCATCCGCATTGGCTGAAGTTGCCGGGCGTGGAGGTTTCGACGGGATCGCTGGGACAAGGCTTGAGCATCGCGGTGGGGATTGCGCTGGCGGGGAAACTGGACGGGAGAAAGTACAAGACCTTTTGCATTATGGGCGATGGCGAGCAGCAGGAAGGCCAGATCTGGGAAGCGGCGATGGAAGCTGGACACCATAAGCTCGATAATCTGGTGGGCATTGTGGATTGCAACCGGTTGCAGATCGATGGCAAGGTTTCGGATGTGATGACTGTTGAACCGCTGGATGAGAAGTACCGCAGCTTTGGATGGGACGTCATGAAGATCGACGGGCATGACATGACGCAGGTGGTGGATGCGCTGGAGAAGGCGAAAGCATCGACCGGCAGGCCGACGGTCATTTTGGCGGACACGGTGAAGGGCAAGGGCGTGAGTTTCATGGAAGACCTGGCGGGATGGCATGGGAGATCACCGAATTATGACGAGTTGGTAAAGGCTCTGACGGAACTCAAGCTGGAGGAAACAATTCCGTATGTGAAGCTGCTTGAAAAGGCGAAGCGATATCAGGCGGACGTGGACCAGAAGCTGGAAGCGAAGATGCCGAAGTTCGACCGCAATTATTGGTGGAATGCGGCGGAGAATATGAAAGTCAAGATGGAGCCGACGCGCAAAGGCTTTGGCCAGTCGCTGGCGGAGCACGGCGATGACGAGCGCGTGGTGTGTCTGGGGCTGGACATTTCGGGATCGATCACGATCAGCGATTTCTACACGGCGAAGCCGGAGCGGAAGCGGCGTTGGATCAGCATGGGAATCGCGGAACAGTCGGCAACGTCGGCGGCGGCGGGACTGGCGAAGGAAGGCAAGCTCCCGGTGCTGGGAACTTATGCGACGTTTGCGGCGGCGCGGAATTTGGACCAGATCCGGACGTCGGTTTGCTATGGGAATTTCAATGTGCTGATTGCGGGCGCGCACGGCGGAGTCTCGGTGGGGCCGGACGGGGCGACGCATCAGGCGCTGGAAGATCTATTTGCCATGTGCGGGCTGCCGAACATGTCAGTGGTGGTGCCGTGCGATGTGAACGAGACGAAAAAAGCTACTGATTATTTGCTGCTGCAACATCGCGGACCGAAATACATTCGCTTTGCGCGGGAAGCGACGCCGATCGTCACCGACAAGAACACGCCGTTTGAGTTTGGCCAGGCTAATGTGATTCGTTTGCGCGGGGAGGACGCTAATTTTGCAGACGCGTTTGAGACGGTTTTGGCCGCAGAATGCGAGAACGAGGATGAGGATTTGACGATCATCGCTTGCGGGCCGATGGTGCCGGAAGCGATGCGGGCGGCGTGGATCCTGAAGAGCGATTTCGGCTATGAGACGCGAGTGGTGAACCTGCACACCCTCAAACCGGTGGACGAAGCTGCGATTCTGCGGGCGGCGCGAGAGACGGGCGTGATTGTGACCGCGGAAGAGCACCAGATTGGCGCGCTGGCGTGGCGAGTGAGCAGCGTGATCACGGAGGCGCCGCAGCTGTACGGGGCACCGGTGATTACAGGCGCGGTGGGGGTGAAAGACCGCTTCGGCGATTCGGGCGCTCCCTGGGAGTTGATCAAGGAATTCGAGGTCAGCGCGGAACACATCGCGCAGAAGGCAGTGGAGTTGATGCAGGTGAAGAAAGCGGGAACGGTGGAGGAAAAGGAAGAGCTCGCTGCGCAGATCACTGGAGCGTAGATGTTCCCATTGTGCGGGAGGCTGCTGTTCTCCCTATCGCCGAGAATGGAGTTGGAGACTCCGATGATGACAACCCCAAGCAGTACGATCAAAAATGAAGTTCACGTGCTAATGGACGTTCAAATCGAGACGTTGGGACAGCGAGCACCCTTAACACCTTCTCAACTCCAAGAATTCCACTGCCGCTTTGAGAAGATTAGTACGCTGTACCAAGAATTGGATCGGATTGGCGCAAGAAGCGTTATCGAGCGACAGTTGAGGAGAGTGGCGTAGCTCGGCGTAGTGGAAAAATCATAGGTTCCGGCAGGGTAAGGAGGGAACATGTTCTGCGATAAGTGTGGAGCGCCGGTGCAAGGGGACCAGCGTTTTTGTGGGCGCTGCGGAAAGGAATTTGCGGGAGGATCGGTCGTACCCTTCTCAGGGCACACCCGCGTGGGGGACCACATTCGCATGGTAGGGATTCTGTGGCTGGCGTTCTCAGCGCTGAATGCCCTGGTCGGGATGGTTCTGCTTATTCTTGCAAATGTCATTTTCGCTCACCTGCACGAGATGGGAGCGCCGCCGGATGTGCCGGTTGGTTTCCTGCATTCGCTGTTTGGCACGATCGGCACGCTGATTCTGTTCAAGGCGGTGGCTGGGTTCGTCGCGGGATGGGGCTTGCTGCAACGTGAGTCCTGGGCGCGAATGCTGACCATTATTCTGGCATTCATTGCGTTGTTGCACATTCCGTTTGGCACGGCGCTGGGAATCTACACGCTGTGGGTCCTGCTTCCGGCGAAGGCAGATGCGGAATACTCGGAGCAGGTGCGGAGCGCGGCGGCGTAAGAGGGACACCTTGATGGGGCCTTTGAGCAGGCCGCAGATTTCGCTGATTTTCGCAGATCAGAACAACTCGGAGCGCCCATATTCGTAATTCTGCGCGGCGACGCGGTATCATAACTTCCGGCTGAAGTTCTGCCATTTCCGTAACTTTCGAGCGAACAAATCATGAGCAAGAAATTTCGCGTGTTTGCGACCTGCGACATTGGCGAGTCAATCGAACTGCTGCGCAAGCGAGGCTATGACGTTGAGGTTTATGCCAGCCCTGAGGCGCCGCCGAAGAGTTTGATCGTCGAAAAAGTGAAATCGGGGATTGACGGGCTGATTACGACTTTGCGCGACCCGATTGATGCGGAGATATTCGAGGCAGGCAAGGGCACGCTGAAAGTGGTGGCGCAGATTGCGGTGGGGTTTGACAATATCAACCGCGCCGACGCCAATCGCTACAAGGTTCCGTTCACTCATACCGCCGACGTGCTGACCGAGGCGACGGCCGAGTTTGCATTCTTCCTGCTGGGCGCGCTGGCGCGAAAAATGTGGTCGGCGGAGCATCTGACTCGCGAAAACAAGTGGGGCTACTGGCATCCGTATCTTCCCTTCCTGGGGGATGAAGTCACTGGCAAGACCATTGCGGTGATCGGCACCGGGCGCATTGGGCTGGCAGTGATCAAGAAAAGCACCGGGTTCGACATGAATATTCTGTGCTACGACCCGGCCTACCAGAATCATGAATACGTGAAGGCGATTCAGGAGATGAAGGATTTGCGGCAGGCGCGTGGCATCCAGAAGGAAAAGACGACGATCAAATATGTTCCGTTCGAAGAGGCGTTGCGGACGGCGGATTTTGTGAGTGTGCATGTGCCGCTGCTGCGCGAAGGCGAGAGCACGACGCCGACATATCATTTGTTCAATGAGAAGACGCTGCGCATGATGAAGCCGACGGCTTATCTGGTGAACACTTCGCGGGGGCCGGTGGTGGAGGAAGCGGCACTGGCAACAGCTCTGCGGGAGAACTGGATTGCGGGAGCGGCGCTGGATGTTTACGAAACGGAACCGCTGCCGGCGGACTCGCCGTTGCGCGATCCGGCGATTGAAGACCGCTGCCGGCTGTTGCCGCACTTTGCCAGCGCGGCGCGGATTACACGGCTGTCGACTGATCCGAATAAAGGGATGGCGGGACGGGCGGCGCAGGGGTTGATTGATGTGCTCGAGGGCAATTACGGCGGGGATTTTACCAAGATGCCTTATGTGGTGAATAAGGAGGCGTTCGGGAAGTAGATGTGCTATTCGGAAACGGTGTGTTCTTCGCTGCTTTGGGCGCGGAGGACGCGGTCCACAAAGTAGGGCGCGCGGCGAGTGGGTTCGTGGTAGTGGCGGACCTGCATCTCACCCAGAAGTCCGACGGCCAGCATGTTCAGGCCGGCCAGCAAGAGAACGGCGGAGAAGATCATGAGCGGGCCGTGCTGGGCCATGATATCGACGTGATTGAAGAGCTTGTCGAGCATCAGCCAGAGGGCGACGGCCCCTCCGGAAAAAATGCTGAGCATGCCCACGGTGCCGAAGAAATGCAGCGGCCGCGAGAGGTAGCGCAGTAAAAATCGGATGGTGATGAGATCGAAAAATACCCGGAAGGTGCGCGAGATGCCGTAGTGCGAGTTGCCGCGCTCGCGGACCACGTTGCGAATGGGGACCTCGCAGATGGAGGCACCATACGAAGAAGCCAGCGCGGGAATGAAACGGTGTAACTCTCCGTAGAGCGGGACCTGTTCGAGAATACTGCGGCGGTACGCTTTGAAAGTGGTGCCGAAGTCGTGGATGGCGACACCGCTCAGTTTAGCCATCAGCCAGTTGGCGCAGCGCGAAGGAATACGGCGCAGCCAGAGATTGTCAATGCGGACCTTGCGCCAGCCGCTGACGATGTCGTAGCCCTCGGCGATTTTTTCCAGGAACAAGGGAATGTCGGCGGGATCGTGCTGGAGATCGCCGTCCATGGCGATGATGTACTCCCCGCGAGTGTGGTCGAACCCGGCGGCCAGGGCTGAGGTTTGTCCGAAGTTGCGGCGCAGGCGGACCACAGTCACGCGACTGTCGATGGCGGCAATCTCGCGTAGCAGATTGAAGGTGCGGTCGCGGGAACCGTCATCGACGAAAACCAGTTCGAAAGTCTCGCCGCTGACCTCCATGACGGCCTTGAGGCGGTCGTAGAGATCGGTGACGTTCTCCTGCTCATCGTGCAGGGGAACCACGATGGAATACTTGGGCATGAATGGTTAATTATAACCGCCAGATACTCATTTTGAAGCATAACCTGCGTGGTTCGTTGCCCTGCGGCGCCAAACCAAGTGGGGCCGCAGATTTCGCTGATTTTTGCTGATCACGACAACCCCTGGGAGCCGAGATCGCAGGGGTGGACGACGACCGTGGGATCGGTTCCGTAACTAGAATGCCAACAGCGCGGAGGCGGCTTTGGGGTATATTTCTTTGGGAAGTCTGCCCATAAGCGAATGAGTAGTGCCAGCAGCTACGCGGGGGAGGAGCCCGCCTCAATGGATAGTATTGTGATGATCATGTTCGGCAGCGTGCTTTGCACAATGACCGCCCTGAGTTTCATGGAACTGCGCAAGATTAGAAAGAAACTGGAAACCAAGCAGCCCTGAGGTCGACAAATCGATTGAGCAGCACGCAACGCCACTGGCCGGGCGATGGTCCGCATCCCGTCCCGATAGCACGTCTCTTTCTTCCTGCTTCCTGCATAGCGCGGAAAAATCAATAAACCACGAAGGTCGATCGTCACAGGCTCACCCACAGAGGCACGCAGAGAGCGCAACATCTCGTCCACGCGAATCGCCTATAATGCCGTTTTCTCTTTTCTAGTAGAAGGGGAAGCGGTCATCTCAATCAGGAGAAATCGGTTGAATAATCCTGTCTCGCTCCAACGCCGACGTTTTCTACAAACCAGTCTACTGAGTGGTGTGACCGCCGCAGCTCTGCCCGCACTGGCAGCGGCGCGGGAGATGGTGGCTTCTCCAGCACCGTCGGCTCCGCCCAAGGCATTTGAGTTCGACGAAGCTACGATTGCCAACTTGCAAGCAGGGATGGCTTCGGGAAAATACACGGCACACTCGATTGCTCAGAAATATCTGGGACGGATTGAGGAGATCGACAAGCACGGGCCAGCGCTGGCGAGCGTGATTGAGGTAAATCCGGACGCGTTGGCGATTGCCGATGGGCTGGACAAGGAGCGGGCACAGAAGCACGTGCGCGGGCCGATGCACGGGATTCCGGTGCTGATTAAAGACAACATTGATACGGCGGACCGGATGCAGACGACGGCGGGGTCGCTGGCGCTGGTGGGGTCGAAGCCGGTGCGGGACGCGTTTGTGGCGCAAAGATTGCGAGAGGCGGGAGCGGTCATTCTGGGGAAGACGAATTTGAGCGAGTGGGCGAATATTCGGTCTTCGCATTCCAGCAGCGGATGGAGCGGGCGGGGTGGGCAGACGAAGAATCCTTATGCGCTCGACCGCAATCCTTGTGGATCGAGTTCGGGGTCGGGAGCGGGGACGGCGGCGAATTTGTGCGCTGTGGCGGTGGGCACGGAGACGGACGGTTCGGTGGTGTGTCCGGCGTCGGCCAATGGGTTGGTGGGAATCAAGCCGACGCTGGGGTTGGTGAGCCGTTCCGGAATTATTCCCATTGCGCATAGCCAGGACACTGCGGGGCCGATGGCGCGGACGGTGCGGGATGCGGCGATTCTGCTGGGAGCGATGGCGGGAGTGGATGCGCGGGACAGTGTAACAGCGGCGAGCACGGGAAAGGCGGCGACGGATTACACGCAGTTTCTCGATCCCAATGGATTGAAGGGGGCGCGCATTGGAGTGGCACGGAAATATTTTGGATTTAGTGATCCAGTGGACGCCTTGATGAATGAGTTAGTTGAGAAGATCAAGCGGGCGGGGGCGGAGATTGTGGATCCGGCTGACTTGCCATCGCATGGAAAGTTCGGCGATTCGGAGTTTCTGGTGTTGTTGTACGAACTGAAGGCGGATTTGAATACGTATTTGGCGGCGCGGCCGGGAGCGCCGGGATCGTTGAAGGAGATTATCGACTTCAACGAGCGCAATAAGAGCAAAGAGATGCCCTATTTCGGGCAGGATATTTTCGTCAAGGCGGAGGCCAAAGGACCGCTCAGCAGCAAGGAGTACACGGATGCGCTGGAGAAGGATCAGCGGCTCTCGCGCACGGAAGGCATTGACGCCGTGATGGACCAGTACAAACTCGATGCGATCATGGCGCCGACGGCGGGGCCGGCGTGGTTTACGGATTGGGTGAATGGGGATTGCTCGAATGGCGGCAGCTCGAATGCGGCGGCGGTGGCGGGTTATCCGGACATCACGGTGCCGGCGGGATTCATATTTGGGTTGCCGGTGGGAGTTTCGTTCTTCGGGCGGGCTTGGAGCGAAGGGACGTTGTTGAAGATTGCTTATGGGTTTGAGCAGTTGACGAAAGTGCGGAGGGGGCCGGAGTTTTTGGGGAGTGTGAGAGTGTAGGGGAGTTATTCGTATCTCAGCGCTTCGATGGGATCTAAGTTCGCCGCGCGCATGGCGGGGAACATACCGCTGGCGATGCCGACCAGAGCGAGAATCGCGGTGGCGATGAACAGAGTCTTGGGCACGACCAATAGTGTAACGTCTCCCGCCGAGGCGTGCTGGGCGAGCGCGCTGTACAAAGTGAGAGTTCCTACCGACATCGAAATCGCATAGGAAAGCAGGATGCCGAATACACCGCCCACCGCGGTAATGACCAGAGCCTCCGCTAGGAATTGAAACAGAATGTCCCGCTTGCGGGCGCCCAGAGCTTTCTCGACTCCAATTTCGCGGGTACGCTGGGTGACGGAAACCAGCATGATGTTCATGAGGCCGATGCCGCCGATGCCCAGGGTGATGGTGCCGATAAATCCCAGCAGAATCTTCAGTCCGGTGCTGATGATGTTGAACTGGTCGAGTTGTTTGGCGGCGTCGAAGAGGAAGACGGCGCGCTCGTCGGTAGGTTTGTAGTTGTGGGCGAGCGCGAGTGATTCGCGGAGGGTCCGGGTCAGCTTGTCGTGATCAACGCCCTCGGACGACAGCCAGATTCCGCCCAGGAAGTGATTATCCTGCAACACGTCCATGGAGCTGTAGGGAATGTAGATGTAGCGGTTGTCATCGTCGTCGCCCTCCTGCATGCGGGCCCGCAACACACCGACCACCTGGAAAGTGACGCCGTCCACGCGGATGGATTCTCCGACCGCGGGCAAGCCGGAAAATAATTTGTCTTTGGCTTCGGAGCCGATAACGGCGTAGAGGCCGTGGGTCATATTGTCCTGATCGTTAAGGAAGCGGCCGTCTTCAACGTGCAGGTTCCAGATGTCGAAAATATCGGGATCGGTGCCCATGACAGGAAAGCTGAAGGTGCGGGAGCCGTACTGGACTTTGCCTTGTTTATCGGACTCGCGGGAAATGTGGCGAACCAGCGGCACCACGTTACGCAGGAGTTCGACGTCAGTGTTGGTGAAACGAATTTCTACGCCGGCCTTGTTGCCTCCGGCCTGCTCGGAAGTGCGGTTAGGAAACACGCCGACTGCGGTCGCACCGAAACTATGGAAGATGTTTTCGATGGCGCGGCCGAAACCTTCGCCGTAGGCGAGCAACAGGACGACCGTGGCAATGCCCCAGGCCATACCCAGCATGGTGAGAATGGTCTTGCGGAGGTCGTGGCGCATGGCGCTGTAGGCTTGTTGCAGCAGGTCGCGCTTCACTTATTCCCTCCTCAGGGCTTCGACGGGTTGCAGCATGGCGGCTTTGCGCGCGGGATAGAGGCCGGCCACGACTCCGGCAAAGGCAAGTGAGCCGATCGCCAGCGCGGCGGTTACGGGGACGATCTTGGGCGTGTCCCAGCCTGGAGGCGAGGGCAAAGTGGAGAGCGCAGCCATCAGGGCAGCGGCTCCGCCCATGCCGATGCCGCCGCTCAGCAGGGTTAGAAACGCGCCTTCGACGAAGAATTGGAACATGATGCTGCGGTTGGTGGCGCCCAGAGCTTTGCGCAGACCAATTTCGCGAGTGCGATCGGCGACGGCGACCAGCATGATGTTGATGATGCCGATGGCGCCCAATGCGAGCGTGACGAGGCCGACGCTGCCTAGAAACATGTTCATGGCGTCGAAAATCTTGCCGACTTGATCGGAGGTGTGGACGGTGTCCCATTCGTCGAAGGAATCGAGGTTGCGGTAATCGAAGCCGTGGTTGCGGGCGATGATCTTGTGGACTTCGAGTTTGGCGACCTCGTTCAGTTCCCTCACCTTGGGCTGGTAATTAAGAAAAGAGATGGCATTGTCGATTTCGCCGACGTTGAGCGGGCGAAAGTTGTTCTGCATGGTCTGGAAAGGAACAAAGATGCGCAGATTCATGGTGTTGTTGTCGCCATGGCCGATGCGTTTTGCGGTTCCTATCACCTGAAAACGGAAACCTCCCAGAAGAATAGTATTGCCCACCGCGGAGCGACCAGCAAACAGGTTCTTGCGGGCTTCGTCGCCTAGAACCACAACCTGGCGGCTCTGGGAGTCGTCGAGATCGTTGATCCAGCGGCCCTCGTTGATGGGCATGTAGCGGACCTTGCTGAACTCGGCGGCACACCCATCAGGCGTCCGCTGCTTTGGTAGAAGTCGCTGACGGCGCGAATGTCGTCACGGGCAATGATGGGGACGACCAGGCCGACGTCGGGACATTCGTCGCGAACGTTCTGGTAATCCTTGTAAGTGAGGTAATACTGGCGCAGGCTGGTGAAGCTGCCGTTCATGGCGGGAGCGCGGCCGCCGAAGATGAACAAGACGTTTTCGCCGATCTGATCGAATTGTTTGCGGTTGCCGGAGCGGAAGCCTTCGCCTAGTCCCACCAGCAAGAGCAGTGAGCCGACACCCCAGGCGATTCCGAACATCGTGAGGAAGGAGCGGAGCTTGTGCGCCCACAAGGTACGGAGGGTCTGGGCGAAGATTTCGAAAAGTACCCGCATGGTTCTAAGTCCATGATACGTGAGGGGAACGAGTCCGGTTCCGGCCCTTGCAACCGCTTCTCGCAGACGATGAAAAATCCTCGCCCTGTGTCCCCAAGAAACGGAGAGACAAGGACGGGCCACCGTCTCGAGTGAGATGAGAAGGGATTCTCGATGACACCCGGTTTACTCAAGATAGACGCTGCCATCCCCAAAAAGGATAGGTGGGCAGGTATCCTCGAATTGCGGCTAATAGGCAAAACTTTGCATGGTTCCCAGGGGCATGGATTTGCCCTATAATCGAGGGCCGGACGACGTTGCAAAGACCCTGGGGGATTCATGTATTGGCTTAAGTTATTGGTGGAAGTCTGGGTGGTGTTTGGAGCTGTAAGCGTGGTCGCAGGACTGATTTGGACCACGAGGTTGAGCCGGGAGATGAACCCAGAAATCAGCAAGGTTGCGTCCGCGTCCGAACGACAGTTCAGAACTGCGTCCCTGTCCAAAGCTCGTTCGGCATAGAGGCGGAGAAAAACCACCGCATTCCGGTCCCTGGGTACATTCCCAATCGGGACGGGCGGAGATGACCTCGGTAACGTTCCCAGCGCCGAGGGCAGGCCTAAAATCACAATCGTGGATGTTGGTCTCATGCCGCGGGAGAAGTGTTGGTGGCTGATCTGCGCCCTGGTCTTGTTTGATGCGGTTCTGTCTTTCACCATCCCCCGTGGTTATCTGCTCACCACCATCGGCAACATTACGCAGTGTCTGCTACTGGCAGTAGTGCTGGTCTGCCTGCTCGCCAACAGCCGAGGAGCGGACGCTCGCACCCGGCTTTTCTGGCGGCTGATGTCACTGGGCTGTGCCCTGTGGTTGGTGGCGCAGGGGCTATGGACCTACTTTGAAGTGGTGCTGCGGCAGGAAGTCCCCAACCCTTTTATCGGGGATGTGATTCTTATTTTGCACCTTGTGCCTTTCATGGGGGCGCTGGCGGTGCGACCGCATGTGGAACGCGACGGACAAACCATCCAACTGGGGGCACTGGATTTTGCGTTGTTGGTGACGTGGTGGCTGTATCTGTATCTTTTCGTGGTGATCCCCTGGCAGTATGTAACGCCCGACGAGGCGCTCTACGGCTACAGTTTCGATTTGGTGTTTTTTCTGGAGCATTTCGTCTTTGTGGTCTGTGCGGGGGCGATCTGGCTGGGTAGCAGCGGGGGCTGGAGGGTGGTTTACAGAACGCTGTTCGTGGCAGGGTTGGTGTATGGGTTGGCGTCGGTCGCCTCCAGCCTGGCGATCGATTTTGGGAAGTATTACACCGGGAGCGTGTATGACCCGCCGCTGCTGGTGGCGATGGCGTGTTTCGCGCGGGTGGGGCTGGTGGCGCGGGGACAGACGCTGCGCGCCGAGCCAGTAAAGGAGGACCAGCGTGAGCGTGATCTATGGGTGTCAGGCTTGGCGGTGGTGACGATTCTCTCCTTGCCGGCGATGGCGGGGTGGGCGCTGTACTACAGCCCAGCGCCGGCGCCGGTACGCAGTTTCCGGCTTTTGCTGACCTTGATCACGATGATGATCCTGGGCACGCTGACCTGGATCAAGCAGCATCGCATGGACAAGGAACTGGCGCGAGCCAACCGGGAACTGCGGGAAGATTCGCTCACCGATGTGCTCACCGGGGCAAGAAACCGCCGTTTTCTGCACGCCACCATTGATGCCGACGTGCGCCAAGTGGTGCGTTCCTATTCTCCGGCGGCTTCATCGCAGGGGAAACGGAATCGCGACCTGGTTTTCTACATTGTGGACACCGATTACTTTAAAGAGGTGAACGACCGTTACGGACACGACGTTGGCGACAAATTGCTGGTGGAGATGGCGCGGCGGATCAGTTCTGCAATCCGGCACTCGGACGCTCTGATTCGCTGGGGTGGGGATGAGTTTCTGGTGGCTTCGCGCTACACCGACCGCAGCGATTCCGTAGCCCTGGCAACCCGAGTATTGAATTTTGTGGGCCGGGAACCCTTCGAAATCGAAGGCTGTGTCAGCATTCCCTGCACGTGCTCGATCGGGTGGGCAGTGTTTCCGTGGTTCGAGCTTGATACCGAGGCCATCCCTTATACCGAGGTGTTGCGGCTGGCGGACGCCGCGCTCTACCAGGCCAAGAAGGCGGGGCGAAACCAGGCGGTAGGCCTGTTGCCCACGCGCAACGAGCCGGCATCCGGCGTGAAGGCAGCCAGGGGGGGTGAACACGGCCGTCTGGCGGAGCAACTCTCGGCGCGCACAGTGACGACGCCTGGTCCGGCGCCACGCGCAAATGCAGCACCGGGGCGGAGCCCGATCAAAGTAATTCCCGCAACACAAGAACTCTGAAACACGCCGCAGATTCCGCAGATTTTCGCTGATCCAACACCACCACCTTTCACCCCAGAGATCGCAGAGGACGCCGGGAAAGACCAGGCCACGGATGGGCACGGCTGGTACTGGGTCAGTTTCCTTTTCCACAGGCAAAGGCTATGCTAAAGCGGGTGGCAAGTGAAGCCGCCAAAGCCTCTTCACAGCTATTGGAGTGTAGAAGATCGGCTGCGAGTCTCAAAACGGAAGACAGCGGTGAAAACACCAATGACTCTTTGCATAGCCGCAAGCTGTGATGATCAGGATAGAAAAGAGCCTTGCATTGTGGTTTCGTCTGACTGGAAAGCAGAAGTTGGCGACGTGGCAGGGGCGGAAATTCAGAACAAGTTGTATTGGCTATTTGCTGAGTCGTGGCCGACTCTGATTGCTGGCACGGCTTCCGAAGCACATGACCTGATTGCCTGTTACAGAACTCACTTCAACCCTAAAGGAGTGACTAGGGCAAACATTGGTTATCGTCTTCGAGCAGCGGCCTTGAAACGTAAAGCAGAAATTGCCGACGAATACGTTCAGGCTAGGCTTGGCGTGAACTACGAATATTTCAGAAGACACAAAAACGAAATTGACCAGACCGTGTGGAGCGGCATCTGGAACGATATAAAGAAAATTACACTGGCTTGCCAACTGATTCTTTGCACTTTCGTGAGCGGCGATCCACTTATGTATCAGGTCGAAGAAGATGCCAAAACGTGGCGAGACAGCAATTTTTTAGCGATTGGAAGCGGGAGCACGGTGGCCAATTCTCTTCTGTGTTTTCGCCAGCAGGATGAGGAAACATCCCTCGTTCATACTCTGTATAACGTGTACGAAGCAACACGATTCGCGTATAAGGCGCAGGTTCCTGGCGTCGGGAGACACCATGCATTTTCCGTGCTCTATGCGGGAAAGAATGGAAAGGTAGAGTCTCACTACGTGCGAACAAAAGGTACCAATCTTCTAAAGTCGTGGTACGAGCAGTATGGGCCCAAAGATACGCCAGACACTTTAGAACTACCCGACAAAGTGTTTAAGCGCTATCGCTCCGGTCGGGCCTAGCCTAATGCCTTCAAGGTGAGGTTCTTTTCGATCTGCGAAGAGCGAACGATTGGCTTGGGCAGCAAGGCAATCAATTTTTCAAGTGTCCAAACATGATCCGTCAAGCTCGCTTCCATCGCGGGAGTGCAGCGAAGCGTTTGATGCACGCGGCAGAAGTTATAAAACATGTAGTGCAGCGCAACCATGTGACGGTGGTTGTCTACTTTCTTGCTGTGAGCGTTCGTGAGTCTGGTAAATCTCCGCATCTGCATTCGCATGGTTAGGTTCTGTCGTTCCACGAAGGACGTGGACACATGCTTAGGGTCTGGGTCTCCGCTCACCACCTTCATGTCACAACCGATGCACTTCGCCGGGGAGTAGCGCCGCGTTTCCTCATTGGACGGAGCACCATAAATCTTTTGCAGCATCGCGTAGTCGATATCCGCGCCAAACGCATTCTCTACCGCGTCCAGATATGCCCTATGACCATCCGTGGTGATCTGCACGCGATTGCTGATTCGCTTCGCGCAATCTTCCATGAAGTCTTTTGCCCATCCGCCATCACGTCCGCCGACTAGGTGAGAGACCACCAGTTTGGTATCCGCGTCGATTCCAATCCATGTCCAAACGTCGCCCCAGCCCTCCTGCTTTTTCTCTACGCTAACGTTCTTTGCCTTGGCTCCGACAAAGCACCAAATTTCGTCGCACTGCAAACGGCGCACCTTGAGGCCGCGCACGTTGCGATTGTGGTACGCGGCGCAAGCGCATCCGAGATCAGCGAGTAGCTTTACAACGGTGTTCTTCGCCGCTCCGGTCATGCGAACAGTGGCACGGATGGAGCAGCCTTCGATGAGGCAATTAACCACTCTGGCTTGGGTCTGAGGGTCTAGCCGATTCATATTGACTTTTATACCATAGCCGCTTTAGCATGTCAAGAACAAACTATGCCTATGAAAAGAAAACCTGTCGTAGTGCCGCCAAAAAGAGAATCTTTCGATACAGCAGACGAAGTGTCATCCCTTCGAGGTGAAGTTGTGGCACTCCATGACACTGTGACCAAAGGATTCCAAGAAATTAAATCCTCTCTTGCAGATATTCTGCGGGTACTTGAGGAAAAGGGCGATCACTAGTCGGCTTGCGAAAGGCGATGCGGGCCATGTCGTAGGCATCTATCGCTTCCCCGCGATTAGTGTGCTTACGCATCAGCCCGGTTATTGCCTCGGATAACTTCTTAACTCTCTTGTCTCTAGCCACCAGTTCTTTAGACACAAATGTCCTCTCTGCGCTAATATGCGCGTGAGGACACACGAAACCAAAAGCTCACGGCTGGCACCGTGGGCTTTCTATTTTCGTATATACTCTCGCAGCGAACCTCACAAGGGGGATTTAATGGGACGCTTTGGCTATCGAGCCGCTTCGGTCTTGGCACTGTTTGCCGCAATGTGGTTGCTCGACATTCAGGTTCGCGGCCTCCGGCTCATTGGCGGGGCGGTGCTTATCTGCATTTCCCTTGGATTGTGGGACGCGGCTAGCAAGCCTTCTTAACGCTTCTTCCACCGCGCCCTAGCAGCCTTGGCAGCAACCTTTCGCCGCGCTTCCTTGGTCATGGTCTTGAGACGGCGCTTCCCGCCAATCTGACCACCCTTGCGCCCGATGGCAGCCATGTACTCGGAGAGATTGACGGGCGCGGCTGGGGCAGTGGCAGGTTCGGGCTGTAGCGGGGTCTCGCTGGTAGACTGATCCACAATCCACTTCGCAAGCTGGTTAGGATCACGCGGACGTTTGCCCTTACCGATCACGCATCCATCATGCCACAGGCAGGGATGCTAAAGCGAGACTGTGGATATTCAAACTGACCCAGTACCGCACGGCTCCAGAACTAACCGCAGGGCCTATCGTCGGGTATAATGCGCGCTGAATGGCGCTGACTTCGGGCACGAAACTGGGACCCTACGAAATCGTTTCTCCGCTGGGGGCGGGCGGTATGGGTGAAGTCTACCGCGCACACGATGCACGCCTGGGCCGCGATGTGGCCATCAAGGTTCTTCCTCCACAACTGCAGGCTGATCCGGATTTGAAAGCTCGCTTCGAGCGCGAGGCTCGCGCCATATCGTCGCTGCAACATGCGCATATTTGCACGCTGTTCGATGTTGGTCATCAGGATGGCATTGATTATCTGGTGATGGAGTACCTGGAGGGCGAGACGCTCGCCGCCAGGTTGCTGAAAGGCCCACTGCCGCTGGACCAAGTGCTGACGATCGCGATCCAGACGGCGGATGCTTTAGAGCGAGCGCACCGGCATGGAATTATTCATCGTGATCTGAAGCCGGGAAACATCATGTTGACCAAGTCCGGGGCCAAGCTCATGGACTTTGGTCTAGCCAAAGGAAAGGCAGTCGGGACCATGTCCGGGAGAACCGGGATTGGTACGCTGACACCGTCCACGCCGACTATGAACTTGGCCGAGATGACTGCGCCCCAGACGCCGCTTACGCAAAAGGGGTTGATCGTGGGCACGTTCCAGTACATGGCGCCAGAAGTGTTGCAAGGCGCCGAGGCAGATGCGCGGTCGGACATTTTCAGTTTCGGTTGTGCGCTGTACGAAATGGCGGCAGGCAAACGGCCGTTTGACGGTAAATCGCAAGTAGGAGTGCTGGCGGCGATTCTGGAGAGGGATCCGGAGCCGATTAGCGTGGTGCAGCCGATGACTCCGCCGGCACTGGAGAAATTGATTCGTACCTGCCTGGCGAAGGACCCGGAGGAGCGCTGGCAGTCCGCCCATGATCTGAAGCTGCAACTGGAAGCTATTTCGGAGATGGGGAGTAAAGCCGGAGTGCCGGCGGTGGTGGCGGGGGCGCGGCGTGAGCGCAAGCGTGTGGGGACGATCGTAGCGGTCGCGGGGTGGGTGTTGGCGATCGCAGGGCTGGTTGCGGCAATGGTCTATTCGCGGCGGTTCGCCCAGGAGCAGCAACCAGTGCGGGTTGACGTTGACCTGCCAAGCGGAGTGGACATGAGTATGAACTCCTTCGGCGGCGCGGTCATCTCGCCAGACGGCAAGAGGCTGGCGATTCCTGCCGCGACCCCAAACGGCAGCGAACTCTGGGTGCGCGACCTGACCAGCGGCAAAGCGGAGTTGATTCCCGGAACCCAGGGCGCGGCGTTTCCTTTCTGGTCACCCGACGGCAACATGGTCGGTTTTTTCTCCAACGGCAAAATGCGCACCGTGGGGGCAGCAGGAGGTCCGGTACAAATCATTTGCGATGCGCCGGCTGGCCGTGGCGGCGCCTGGAGCCCTGCGGGAATGATCGTGTTTACGCCGAACATTGAAGAGCCTCTTTACAAAGTTGGGGAGAGCGGAGGCACCCCGTTGGCCGTGACGAAGCTGGGAGGCACCGGCCATACACACCGCAATCCGATATTCCTGCCCGACGGCAAGCACTTTCTCTTTACGCAGCGTCTGGTCGCGGCACCCGTGGGGGATCTCTGCGCCGGATCGCTGGACGGGGGCGCGCCGAAACTGGTGGTGCAACAGGCATCCAATGGGGTTTACGCGCAAGGGTACTTGCTGTACCTCCACGACCGTAACCTGATGGCGCAGCACTTCGATCCCAAGTCGATGACAGTCAGTGGCAATCCCGTTCCGGTGGCGGAGAACGTGGAATATTGGGGCCCGAAAGATCTGGGCGACTTTTCGGTTTCGGCCACGGGGACGTTGCTGTACCGGACGGAACAGGCAGCCGAGTCGCGATTTGCATGGATGAAGCTGCCGGGAAAAGAGAGCGAGGAATTCGGGGACACCATTAGCGGCATCAGCGGGCAGATCAGTGTTTCGGCAGACGCCAAGAAAATTGCCTTTGCCAAACGCGAAGCTGGCGCACCTGACACCGACCTCTGGCTCTACGATGTGGATCGCCAGATCATGGCGCGGCAGACATTCAATGTTCGCGGGTTTATCTATTCGGCATTCTCCCCCGATGGAGCCAAGCTCGCAATTACCAGCAGCATCGGCACCCAGGGCAGCATGAGAATCAAGACCCTGGCCACCGGGGAAGAGCAGCCGATTACTTCGCAGATTCAAGACATTGCCTATGTCCATTCGTGGAGCCGGGATGGCAAGTACCTGATCGTAAGTATTCAGGATCCGAAGACATTGTTTGACATTTATGCCCAGCCGGTGGACGGCAGCAAACCCGTTCCTCTTCTGAATCAGAGCTACGACGAGAGGGATGGAGAGGTTTCGCCCAATGGGAAATGGATGGCATACATCTCGAACGAGTCGGGGCGCATTGAAGTCTACATCACCGACTTTCCCGGGGCCCATTCTAAGATGCAGGTCTCTTCCGAGGGAGCTTTCTGGCATGCCTGGAGCCACGACGGAAAGAGCCTGTACTTTACCAACGGCAAGAAATTGATGGTGACGGAAATCCGGAACCCTGAAACCATGGAATTAGGCGGCACAACCCTGGTCACCACCCTCGACGCGCGGCCGCTGGGCTTTGGCAGCGATGGCCGTTTGCTGGTGCTGAAGGCCACCAGCGGCCAGCAGGCAGAGCCGTTGCGGATGGTGCTGCATTTTCCGGAGTCGCTGGGGAAGTAGGGTGGGCCCGCAGAGCGGCAAAAGAATCCGTCCCGCAGATATCTTTCGCTCCTCTGGAGCTTGATCATTTATCACTTCGCACCCACGGCTTCACGCCGTAGGCTTTATTCTTGCGCCGCTCCGCGCGGCTGATGGTCTACCCCTTCAATCGCAACAACAGCGCTGTGGCTCTACGGAACCAGGGGCGCTCACGGCGGCGCTGGTAGGCGGGCATGGTGGGCTTCTTGTCAAGGATGCGCTGCGCCCACTCGCGGGCTTCGGCGTTGCGGCGCTGCCCAGCCAGGAAGCTGGCGTAGTTGTAGTAAGTCTCGGACGCGGTCGATATCTTCGTGACTTCACGGAAAAGCGCTTCGGCCTTCTCGGGCTGGCCGGTGTTGGCGTAGGCATGGGCGAGCAGAGCGGCAGCGCGGTGAAAATCGTAAGTGGAGTCCTGCGAAACTGCGCGCTCCAGGTCGACGACGGCGGCAGCGAAGTCTCCCAGTCCTATTTCGGCAATTCCCCGGCGGTAGAAAGGATCGGGAGAGTCGGTGCGAGCAGAGATGGCCTTGTCATAACACTGGCGGGCGCGGGCGTAATTCCCTTCTTCGAGGTACAGGTCCGCCAGCTCTTCGTAGTTGCCGGCGGAAGGATTATCGAGGATGGCGGCTTCGAGTTCGTGAATGCGTCGGCGGCGCGGAAAAACCTTGAAGGACTGGCCGAGCAGGCCGGCGTCGGGAATGACTTCGGCGGCGATGTAGATGAGTGCGCCGAGGCCGCCGAAGAAGATGATGATCCACAGCCAATAGCCGTCGGGGCGGCGGCGGATGAAGTGGACAATCGCGATGGCCTGGAGAATCAGTCCCCAGGGATAAAACAGAAAGATTAGCGAACCCATGGTTTGAGGGAATATAGCATGGCCGGGGGCGGTGATAGGGCCTTGCATTGGATCAGCTTGCGGCACAAATCGTTAACCACAAAGGACACAAAGGTTCACAAAGGAAATCATATAACCAAGCCTTTGCGTACTTCGTGGTTGAGGGTGTCAGACTACCCGAGGGCCCAGCTTGCCGGTGATAGAATCCACTGTGGTGAGACCTTCCATTCGTTTGCTGGCCGCCGATATTGACGGCACCTTGCTCAATCCCCAGTTTCAGATTTCCGAGGCTGACTTGGCGGCGCTACGCCGGGCGCAAGGTGAGGGGGTCGAGATCGTTCTAGTAACGGGACGGCGACATAAGTTTGCTCTGCCGATTGCCCAGCAGTTGGGATTTGATCTGTGGGTAATCAGTTCGAATGGCGCGGTCACGCGATCGCTGGTCGGCGAAACTTTTCATCGCGATTTGCTGCCGGCGGAGGCTTGCCGCAGGCTTTGCATTGAGATGCGCGAATTTCGTGGGAACCTGGTGCTGACGTTTGACACCGAGGGCAAGGGCGCGATTGTGCTGGAGCACATGCAGGACTTGAACGCCAGTATTCAGCGCTGGCTGGAGAAGAACCTAGAGTACATCGATTTTGTGATTCCGATTGAGGACTCTTTGACCACAGATCCGGTGCAGGCGATGTTCTGCGGGCCGATCGCGCGCATGCATCAGGTACTGGAGGGGCTGGCGGCAAGCGCAGTGGAAGGACAAATTACAGTGTCGCGGACGGAGTATCCGGTGCGCGATCTGTCGATTGTGGACGTGCTGAATCGAGGGTGCACCAAGGGGCAGGCGCTGGAACGCTGGGCCAATTTCCGCGGCATCCCGCGCGAACAGGTCATGGCCATTGGTGATAACTATAACGACATTGAGATGCTCGCGTATGCCGGGTCGCCATTTATCATGGGGAATGCATCGGAAGAGTTGCGGGCGAAGGGCTGGGCGGTGACCTTGTCGAATGCGGAGAGCGGCGTGGCGGCGGCGATTGAGCAGGTTCTGGGGCGTTCGCGGGTGGAAGTTTAGGAGATCAAAAGCATGAACCACGAAGGACACGAAGGTACACAAAGAAAACCCTGCAAACGCAGCCTTTGTGACAGGTAGTGTCTTTTGTGGTTAGCGAAGTTGAACAAATGCGCGTTTTTCGAAAAATCACGCTCGGCTTGGCCTTCCTGACGATCTCAGTCTGCGGGTTCGCGGCGGATGTGGCCATCCTGCGCAACGGCTTCTCCATCCGGCATGAACGGCGGGAGGTCATCGGCGAGGTCACGCGGTTGTACTTGAACAGTGATGGAAGCGGATACGTAGATGTGCGCAGCGAGGAGATCGATCGTTTTGAGCGAGATTTGACGCCGGCTCCGGGAACGACGGCGCTGAAGTTGCCGGATGTGATCGGCTCGGCCAGCCACCGCTATCACCTGGATCCCGATCTGGTGAACAGCGTGATCCGGGCAGAGAGCGGGTTTAATCCGAAGGCGGTGTCGCGCAAGGGAGCGGTGGGCCTGATGCAACTGGAGCCGCAAACGGCGGCGCAGTTGGGCGTGACCGATCTTTTTGATCCCAGCGCCAACGTAGACGGCGGGACGCGTTATCTGCGGGAATTGCTGGTGCGGTACAACTTTGATTTGATCAAGGCGCTGGCGGCGTACAACGCCGGTCCGCAGCGGGTGGAGCAGTATCACGGTGTGCCTCCTTATTACGAGACCCAGGCGTATGTGGCGCAGGTGGTGCGGGACTTCAATCGCAAGAAGCTGGCGGAACGGAAAACGGCGGAGGTAAAGAAAGCAAGTGTGCGGAAGACGCCGCTTGCGAAGCCAGTGGCCGAGGAAGCGCGGTAGCCAGGGGCTGAAGCCCCAGTCATTTCCAGCTTTTATTGCAGGGCCAAGGCCCTGCTCCACCTAAGGTTGCGTTGACCCATCCTGCGTAGTCAGTTACCTTCAACAGGTGCTGGAGTAGCGCAGTCTTCTTCCATCCATGAACAAGAAGCGCGTGGCGATTTACGGACTGGTACTGGCCGTATTGGCCGGACTGGTGTATCTACAGTTCCGCGAGTGGCGAACCTTTGATTGGGGGAAATTCGCCGAGCATACGCGCGAGGTGAGCTGGGCGCATGTCATCCATGGAATCCTTTACATCTATCTGGGGTATGTGCTTCGCGCCTATCGCTGGAAGGTTTTCCTGCGGCCGGTGCGCAAAGACGTCTCGACACGGGAACTGATTTCACCCACGGTGGTTGGTTTTACCGGACTGGCGCTGCTGGGACGTCCGGGAGAACTGATCCGCCCCTATTTGATCGCCCGCCGGACGAACCTGACTTTCGCCTCGCAGTTAGGGGTGTGGGCGGTGGAACGAATCTTCGATCTGGCAGCGTTTACGGTGCTGATCGTGTCGGGGATATTTCTTCCCACCAAGCTGCGCGCGTTCGCGGCCAGCCGGCCCACTTATGATCACTGGCTGCATGTGTCGGGATACTCGCTCTCGGCGCTGGTGCTGGGCTTGTTTCTAGGCACGCTGGTGGTCAGGTATCGCGGGCCGAGTATCGCCGATTGGGTGGAAAAACGATTTGCGCATCTGGCCAAGGGACTGGGACATCGGATTGGCCAGCGAGTGCGCGAATTTGCCGAAGGGTTGCACACCATTCACGGGTTTTGGGCGCTGTTGCAGGCTTCGGCGGCGTCGTTGTTGATGTGGTGGCTGATTGCGTTGAGCTATAAGGAGGTCACCCACGCCTACGGTGCGCCCATGCAGGCAATGAGCGTGACCAAGGTATTGTTGCTGATGGGTTCGAGCATGGCAGGATCGCTGCTGCAACTGCCGGGCGTGGGCGGCGGAGCACAACTGGCGACGATTGAAGTGCTGGATAAAGTGTTCGACATTCCGCGGGAGTTGGCGGTGAGTTGTGGGATTCTGTTGTGGTTGGTGAGCTTCATGGCCATCGTTCCAGTGGGGCTGGTGCTGGCACATCATGAACGACTGTCGTTGCGGAAGGTGGCGGCGGAGAGCGAGAAGGCGGAGGCGGAAGAAGTGATTCCAGGTGTGCCGGATTGAGACGCTCAGTTCTCGGTTCCCAGTTCTCGGTTCTCAGTACACCGGCGAGCTATAGCATCCTGCTACACGCGTCCCCTGTTACAATCGTGGTTCAGCGACTAGCCCATGAAGTGTCCTTTCTGCGGATTTGCGAATGACAAGGTGGTGGATTCGCGCGAGAGCAAGGAAGCGGATTCCATCCGCCGCCGGCGCGAGTGCCTGAAGTGCGAGAAGCGCTTCACCACCTACGAACGCATCGATGAAATTCCCTACATGGTGGTCAAAAAGGACGGGCGGCGGGAGAAATTCGACCGCCAGAAGGTCTTGAACGGCCTGTTGCGGGCGTGCGAAAAGCGGCCGGTGCCGATCAGCAAGCTGGAACAGATTGTGAACGAAACTGAGAGTTTTGTGATTGAGTCGGCGGAGCGCGAGCGCAAGACCAGCGAACTGGGTGAGTTGATCATGAGCCGGTTGCGGCGCTATGACAAAGTGGCCTATGTGAGGTTCGCTTCGGTGTATCTCGATTTCAAAGATGTGCAGGAATTCATGACTGAGTTGAAAGACCTGCTCAAAACCAAGGATGCCATAGAGGTTCGCGGCAAACCCGCGACCAAGAATTGATGCTTGCGGTCAAGATGTGCCGCGATTCCGCCGATCGATAGGCAGCCTTATGGCCCACAAAATCACTCTCATTCCTGGCGATGGCATTGGACCGGAAGTGACCCGGGCAACCGTGCGCATACTGGAAGCCACGGGTGTGAAGTTCGACTGGGAGACCTTCGCCGCCGGCGCCGAAGCGTTCGAGAAATACCGAGAATACATTCCCAAAGAGTTAAGCGAGTCGATTGAGCGCACCCGGGTGGGTCTGAAGGGACCAGTGACCACGCCTGTCGGAGGCGGGTTTGCCAGCATTAACGTCACCCTGCGCAAGCAGTTTGAGCTGTATGCCAATTTCCGGCCGATTCGCAACCTGCCGCACATTCCGACACGTTATCCGGGCGTGGACCTGATCATTGTGCGCGAAAACACCGAGAGTCTGTATTCCGGCATCGAGCACGAAGTGGTGCCGGGAGTGGTGGAGAGCTTGAAGATCATCACGGAAAAGGCTTCGACGCGGATTGCGAAGTTCGCGTTTGAATATGCCCGCAAGAACCAGCGCAAGAAGATTCACGCCATCCACAAAGCCAACATTATGAAGCTCTCGGATGGCCTGTTTCTGCGCTGCTGCCGGAAGATCGCGGAAGGCTTTCCGGAAATCATCTATGCCGAGCACATTGTGGACAACACCTGCATGCAACTGGTGATGAATCCTTATCAGTACGACGTGCTGGTGATGGAGAACCTGTACGGCGACATTATCTCCGACCTGTGCGCAGCGTTCATCGGCGGGCTGGGCCTGGTGCCGAGCGCGAATATAGGGGACCATTGCTCGATTTTCGAGGCGGTCCATGGCTCGGCGCCGGACATTTCCGGCAAGGACATCGCCAACCCGACCGCGCTGATTCGCTGTTCCCTGCTGATGCTGCGGCATCTGGGGGAATTCGACGCCGCGCTGAAGATACGAAATGCGCTGGAGAAGGTCTATCGCGAGCGCGACAAGCTGACTCGCGATGTGGGCGGGAAGGCAGGCACGTCGGAGTTTGCGGATTCGATCATTGCGGCCATGGAAACGGACGTGGCGCAACCGGCGAGTTAAGTTCCGCGTTGACGAAGTCTTCCCACCTTCGACGCTTCACCGGGAGCTTTGCTGTGGGGACATCGGTCCGTGTAGGCAGACAACGAAAGAGTGGCAATCTTAACTGGGATCGTGTAGATTTGCGTGGTTTGAAGTTCTCCCCCGGTTCGATCAGCAGTAGACCCCTTGGGAATACGGAATTTAGTAGTACAGCGGAGGTCTAGGCTATGTTCTGCGCAAGTTGTGGGAAAGAAGTTGCGAACTCAGCACTGTCGTGCGGTAGTTGTGGCACGCCCGTTTCTCAAGCGGTATCAACCGCACCCCTTACGCCAACGGCGGTCCCGACGATGGCCGCAGACAGTAAACGGTGTCCTTACTGCGGCGAACAGATTATGAAAGAGGCAATCCGCTGTAGATACTGCCAAGCGGATCTCTCGATGCCCCTGGCACCACAGTCCGGTGCGGGCGTGGTTGTGCAGGGGCCACAGGTTCCTGGTGGTTACTCTGGACAACCGACGATAGTCATACAGAATGTGCAAACCCAGCAGGCACCGGTTCGCGCGGTTTATCGCGAGATCAAGAACCCGGGCGTCGCACTCTTACTGTCGTTAGTCTTCCCGGGCGGAGGCCAGTTTTACAACGGACATGCTGGCAAGGGAATCCTTGTTCTGCTCACTTTCTGGATGTTCATACCTTACATCTGGTCGCTGTTTGACGCCTACAACAGTGCGAAGCGCATCAACCGCGGTGTGCTTTGATGATTGCTAGAATTGGGCCGTACATATTCCTGCTCGTCCTGGGCGGTGTCGCCACCGTTCTGCTGACATTCAAGTCGCTTGCGGAGAAGCTTGTCGGCGCTGGATTCGTTCCTCGCGCTTTGTTGGGCCTAGTGCCCGCTATACAGGTAGTGATTCGAGTTTTCGGCGCGGTTTTGGTTGTTGCCGGAATCGTCAGGCTGGGTGAGGAAGGGGGATGGATCAATCCGCTGACACTGGATCGCTACGGTTTTCCCGTGGCAATCGTGGTGCTGGGCCTGGTTCTACTCTTCTTGAGTCCAAGGAAAACAGGGTAGGCAACACCGCTTGAGAGTGGTGTCTGCTTAGGTAATGGAAATAATCGCGGATGGAGAGGTCACCGCATGAATCTACAGGTTGAGTGGGGCCGTCCAATTCGGCTGAGAGATGCCAGCAGCGAAAACATGATTTACGGCGTTGACCTCGATAGGTTTGCTGTCAGCACAGGGATATACATCTTTGGACGCTTATGGGGATCGCAGTTTGAGGCATTATACGTGGGCAAGGCTGGAAACATTCGGGGTCGGGTCAAGAGTCATTTAAACAATCTGAGGCTGATGCAGCATCTTCGCAATGCAAAGAATGGCAATCGCGTAGTGCTTGCCGGTTCTCTTATCACAAGGCCCGGCCAGAGGCTAGGCAAGTCTTTAGCGCTAGTGTAGTGCGTCAAACAGATTGACGTTTATTCAGGGTGCGGCGCGCGCGTTTCACTTTTTCCAGGATGTCGGCGGCTCGCGCGGTCCAGATGAAGGGTTTCGGACTTTCGTTGTGGCGGTCGATGTAGGTGCCGATGGCCATGATGAGTTCCTCCGGATCACGGAAGACGCCGCGCCGGAGCCGGTTCTGCGTCAGGTCGCGAAAGAAACGTTCCACCATGTTCAGCCACGACGCGCTGGTGGGAGTGAAGTGCAGATGAAAGCGCGGGTGTCGCGCCAGCCAGCGCTGCACTTTGGGGTGCTTATGGGTGGCGTAGTTATCGCAGATCAAGTGAAGCTGTCGGTGGGGCGGAATGGTCTGGTCAATCAGACGGAGAAACTTGAGCCACTCCTGGTGGCGATGCCGCTCTTGGCACAGGCCAAAGACCTCGCCGTTGGCCGTATTCAGCGCGGCAAACAAGGTGGCGGTGCCGTTGCGTTTATAGTCGTGCGTCATGGTGGCGCCGCGTCCGCGCTTCAGCGGCAAGCCGGGCTGGGTACGATCCAAGGCTTGAATTTGGCTCTTCTCGTCGGCGCACAGCACCAGCGCGTGCTCCGGCGGGTTGAGATACAGACCGACGATGTCTTCCAGTTTCTCCGCGAACGCCGGATCGTTGCTGATCTTGAAGGTCTCCACGCGATGCGGTTTCAATCCGTGGGCCCGCCAGATGCGCCGCACACTGGCTTCGCTGATGCCGACGGCCGCAGCCATGGTGCGCGTGCTCCAGTGCGTGGCGTTGGTCGGCTGCTGGCGTGTGGTCAGAGTCACGACGCGTTTAGTCAAGCGCGTGCCGATGGTGGGCTTGCGACCGGGCCGATGCGCGTCTTTCTGCAGCCCCGCCACGCCCAGCGCGAGAAAACGCTTGCGCCAGCGGGAAACCTTCTTCGGCGTAATGGCCATGACGGCCGCAATTTCCTTGTCCTGCTGACCGGAGGCCGCGAACAACACGATGCGGGCGCGCTCCGCCACCCGCACCGGGAGAGACCGGCTCCGGGCTTGAGATTCCAACACCGTCCGTTGTTCAGGACTCAACGTAATGGCAGGGGCTATGCGCATCCGCGACCGTCTCCTCCATCATAAGACGCTCGCAGGACTATAAAGGTTGTTAGTTGTGACGCACTACACTAGCTGAGCGTGCTCTGATTCGGCACTTCTTATCCGAAGGCCACGACTTGGTTAATAAACAGGGAATGCGGCTCCGCAGGCACGAACTGCACTCGGTGGGCAAACACCCGAAACGATTTTTCCCTAGAGCCATCTACTTAGAGAGGGCTAAGGGCGAATAGAATGGCCTCAGACTGCAGTGCAGCGGCGAAGAAGGCTTGAGACACTACCCATTTTGAGTTTCCGCGTTGACGAAGTCTTGCATGATTGAGTAACATCCTCTGTTCTCTTCGTTCACAAGGAATCCCGGGGGATGACGCACTCAACACGGCGGACAGGTGTGGTTCTCTTCCAGCTGGGCGGGCCCGACTCGCTGGAGGCCATCGAGCCATTTCTTTATAATCTGTTTTGTGACCCCGATATTATTGACTTCCCTTTCGCCCGCATCGGGCGCAAACCTCTGGCTAAACTGATTTCGAGCACGCGCGCGCGCAAAGTGCAGCACCATTACGCGTCGATTGGCGGTTGTTCGCCCATCCGGCGGTTTACCGAGCAACAGGCGCGGGCTTTGCAGTTGAGGTTGATTGAATCGGGGAGAGACGCGCGCTGTTTTGTGGCGATGCGGTATTGGCATCCCTTTACTGCCGAAGCGATCGCGCAGGTGCGGGCGGCGGAGTGCGATGAAGTGGTGCTGCTGCCGCTGTATCCGCAATATTCCAGCACCACGACTGGCAGCAGTTTGAACGAGTGGCGGCGGCGGTTTCGAGGTCCACTTCCTGTTTACTGTGTTGAGCCTTTCTATCGCCATCGGCTTTATTTGGACGCGTTGGCCGAGAAACTTGAAGAGACGCTGGCGCGGTTTCCTGATCCTCGCCGGGCCGAATTGGTATTCAGTGCGCACAGCGTTCCGGTATCGGTGATCGAAAAGGGCGATCCTTATCAGCGGCAGATTGAGGAAACGGTGGAGTTGCTGATGCGGCGGGGCGGATGGAGCAATGGACATCGGCTTTGCTATCAGAGCAAAGTGGGCGCCAGCAAGTGGTTGCAGCCATCTTTGCACAAGACCCTGCGTGCGCTTGCGGCGGAAAGTGTCCGCGAGGTCTGCGTGGTACCGATTTCGTTTGTCTCCGACCACGTGGAAACGTTGGGTGAGATTGATCATGAGGCCCGGCATGAAGCGGCTGCTCTGGGCATTACGCAATTTGAGATGATGCCGGGGCTGAACAATTCTCCAACGTTCATTTCAGCGCTGGCGAATTTAGTGGAGACTGCGATTGGTGTAAATTTGAATGACGGCGAAGGTCGACAGATGGTTGCCGCTGACTGAGGCGGGGGCTGGGCATCGCGTAGGTGTGGGGCACTCTAAATTAAGGTTTCGGCAATCTTAATTGCCGCTGTGAAAGGTAAAGACGGATGGCAGACGAGTCCGCCAAAGGCATTCTGGGGCACCTACCGCCGTTGCCGCGGCCGGCGCTCAACAATTCGGTAATTGGGATGGAGCAGGCCTATCGGCAACGCAAAGGCCTGGCTCTGCTCTCGGACGCGGATATTGAAGCGCTTAAGGCAGGTCAGCCAATGGCATGGGAAGTGGGCGGGGCTGCGGCTCCGGTTGCTGCTGCACCTGCGCCTCCGGCTCCAGCGCCTGTGGCTTCGGCTCCGCCAGTAGCTGGAGCGGGCAACATCAGCGCAGAAGTTGCAGCGTGGGTGGCTAAGGGAAACAAGTGGAGCAAGTCGACGATTGCGGCGGAACAGGCGCGACGCGAGCGCAAGGGATTGCCTGCGCTCAATGATTTCGAAATGGCTGCGTTGTTGGGAGAGGCAGTAGCGGAAGTTCCGAGTGCTGCGGCGTCTGCGCCTCCGGCAGCAGCGTCTGTGGCTGCGGCTCGGCCTGTGCTGGCTTCGGCCAATATCAGCGCGGAAGTTGCAGCGTGGGTGGCTAAGGGAAACAAGTGGAGCAAGTCGACGATTGCGGCGGAACAGGCGCGGCGCGGACGGAAAGGACTGCCTGCGCTCAACGATTCCGAAATCACTGCGTTGTTGGGTGAGCCGGCGGATGCGACTCCAGCTGCCGCCGCTCCGGTGGCCGCGGCAGCCGCTCCGCGGGCTGCTGCGCCGGCGATGGCGTCATCGGCGGCAGCTTCCGTAGCCCGCAGCGGGGTATCCACAAGTTATGTAGGCACGCCGGCGGTGGGAACGTCGAAGGCCGCGGCCGCGGGAGGATTAGCGGCGATCGGGCCGGAAGACAACGAGATCAATCGGGCGCGGCGGCGGCTGGTGTGGGCAACGGTCGCGGCGTTTCTGACAGCCTGGTTGCTGGCCTTCTTTCGATTCTTCCTGCCCCGCACTTTGTTTGAACCTGCGACCAGCTTCAAGATCGGGTATCCCGAGGAGTACGGGCTGGGCGTGGACACGAAATTTCAGCAGAAATACCGTATCTGGGTGGACCGCACGCCGGACCGCATATTTGTGATTTACGCGCGCTGCACGCACCTGGGCTGCACGCCGGACTGGAAGCCGAGCGAGAACAAGTTCAAATGCCCGTGCCACGGCAGCGGGTATGACAGCGAAGGAATTAATTTTGAAGGGCCAGCGCCGCGTCCCATGGACCGGGCGCATATCGAGACTTCTCCGGATGGTCAGATTCTGGTAGATGTCTCGCGGCTGTATCAGTGGCCGAAGGGGCAGCCCAGTCAGTTTAATGATGACGGATCGTTTTTGCGGGCTTAGAGACGAGCGACAACCACAAAGGACACGAAGGTTCACGAAGGAAAACCCAAGATGGCGGAAGAGAACAGTCACGGAAAGAACGGCGACCGGGTCGGACTGCTGCAACGGGTCAAGGCCGGCGTCCAAGAGGACGTTCAGTCGCTGAAGACTGACATGCCGGCCAAGGCGAAGGAACAGGTTGAAGGCCTGAAAGATCCAACCAAGACCCAGGTCTTTACCTCGATCTTCCGCCACAAGCACGATGACACGCCCCGAAACCGCGCGCTGGGCGTGCTGTCGAACGTCTTTTTGCATCTGCATCCGGCGAAAATCAATCGCGATGCGGTGCGTTACAGCTACACCTGGGGCATGGGCGGGATCACGTTTTATCTGTTCATCGTGCTGACGTTTACCGGCGTGCTGCTGATGTTCTACTACCATCCCACAAAAGTTCAGGCGTTCCGCGACGTTTTGTATCTGGAGCACGATGTTCCCTTTGGCAAGCTGCTTCGCAACATGCATCGCTGGGCCGCGCACTTGATGGTGATCGCGGTCTGGTTGCACATGTTCCGGGTGTTTCTCACCGGCTCGTACAAGAAGCCGCGCGAGTTCAACTGGAACATTGGAGTGCTGCTGCTGGTGTTCACGCTGCTGCTTTCATTCACCGGCTACCTGCTGCCCGACGATCAACTGGGGTTCTGGGCGGTGACGGTGGGAACGAATATGGCGCGCGCTACCCCACTGCTAGGCCATGAAGGCCCGTTCGGGAAGATGATGGGTATGACGCCGTATAACGATGTGCGCTTTGGTCTGCTGGGCGGTTCGATCGTGGATGCGAATGCGCTGTTGCGGTCTTATATATGGCATTGCATCGGGATTCCGATTGTGGCTTCGGTTCTGATGATTGTTCACTTCTGGCGGGTGCGGAAAGATGGCGGCATTTCCGGACCGGCGCCGGTGATGCTGGCGGCGGAAGGGGACAAGCCGCGGAGACAGGTGTAGAACTGTCGAGCTTCGCTCGACTGGACGGGCGAGACGCCCGTCCCCACATGGTTCTGGAGACATTATGGATTGGAAACAAATTTGGGAGATCTGCTCCGCGCCTGACAATGTGCCCATTGTCGGCATGATTCCCCTGCTGATCTTTTATATCTACCTGGCGTGGAAGCAAGCGAAGGCCAATGACGATCTGATTGGCGAGCTGGAAACTAATCCGGCGATGGCCAAGACTCATCACCGCAAAAGCTGGCCGTTCCGGGCGGGATGGCAGAAGGAAGTCCACGTCTGGCCGTTTCTGTTGCGCATTGAGTTTCTGGCGGCCATGATCGTTACCATCATTCTGATGGTGTGGTCGATCACGCTGTACGCGCCGCTGGAAGAGCCGGCGAATCCCAACCTCACGATGAACCCGGCCAAGGCGCCCTGGTACTTCCTGGGCTTGCAGGAAATGCTGGTGTATTTCGATCCGTGGATTGCGGGGGTGGTGATGCCGACGCTGATCATCATCGGCTTGATGATCATTCCGTACATCGATACCAATCCACTGGGCAGCGGTTATTACACCTGGAAGCAGCGAAAGTTCGCGATTGGGACGTTTCTGTTCGGCTTCATCATTTTGTGGGTTTCGATGATCATCATCGGGACATTTATTCGGGGGCCAGGCTGGCAGTGGTTCTGGCCGGGACAGACTTGGGACCACAATCGCTTGATTTATGAGGTGAACCGCGACTTGCCTGACCTGTTCGGGATCGCGTCGAACGCGGGCAAGGCGATTTTCGGCGCCGTGGTGGTGGGTGCTTACTACCTGCTGGGCGGATTTGGGGTACATGCGTTTTTCCGACGATACAACCCCAAAGACTATAAGCGGATGAGCCTGCTGCAATATTCGCTGATGCAGTTCTTTCTGCTCACCATGGTGGCGTTGCCGCTGAAGATGCTGCTACGGCTCGGGTTCAATATCAAGTACGTGTGGATTACGCCGTGGTTTAACGTGTAAGACCGTCGTTGGTCGTCGGCCGTTGGCTCTGTGGTCTCAGGATCACGTAATTTCTGGTGGAGGAATCTTTGCCTGAACAACCGATTCCGGAGCAAGATCCGGTAGTCACCAAGTCGTACGCGCTGCACTACGTGGTGGTCATGGTGATCCTGATGGGGACGCTGTTTTGGGCGCTATGGGACGAGGCTTTCGGCCAGCGTCCATGGAAGGCGTTCCAGAACGAATGGAAGCAGCGCTATACCGCGTTCCTCGACAAGACTCAACCGAAGTCCCAGAGCGAGGTGAAGGCGGTTCAGACTACTCCGGAATATCAGCAGTTGGATCAGGTCTACGAGCAGGCGAATACGGCAGCCAAGCCGCGCAAGGAGGAGCTCCAGAAACAAATTACCAGCCTCAGCGCCCAGATTCTAGCGGTGCAGAATGTGTTCACCGACCGGCGCGCGTATGTCAATGCGCTCACCTACAAGATGGAGACCGACAGCAGCGCTTCCGGCAAGGAGAGCAAGCGCAAGGACATCACGGAATACAAGCAGGGGGTTACACCGGTTGAGTTTCCCGATGGTCACAGCGAGAAATACAACTACGCTCAGCTCGAAGAGAAGTACAACGCACTGAAGGATGAACGAACGAAGCTCAACGCGGAACTCGGCGATGTGCTGAAGCCGGTGACTGCGGCGAGCGTTGCGATGTCCACTTACATCAACGAACACATGGTGGATCTCACGCCCGATCAGTTGAAGGGTCTGCTGAAGAAGACTACGGAGTGGGACCCGAAGATCGTGCAGATCAATGTGGCGGAAGCCAATATCGTGGACCGCTGCGAGTCCTGCCACATGGGAATTCGGGAACCGTTGAAGCTCACGGCTGCGTCAATGTCGGCGAAGGGGGCGAAGAAGCCGGACGAGTATGCGGAAGCTTTCGTGAGCCATCCTGAGCCGGAACTGCTGAAGACGCACGATCCCGACAAGTTTGGCTGTTCGCCGTGCCACCAGGGCAACGGGCGGGCCACCACCAGCGAGGAGAAGGCGCACGGGAATTACGAGCACTGGCTGTGGCCGATGTATCCCAAGGAGAATGTTGAGGCGGGCTGCCAGACCTGCCATTCCGCGGACATGGTGCTGATCAGCGGCGATGTGGGATGGACGATCAGCGAAGGCAAGGATTTGTTCCGGCAAAAGGGCTGCATGGGCTGTCATCGATATGAGGGTTACGACAAGGAACCCGAGGACCTGAACACGGTCAGCCAGCAGATCAAACAACTGGAGCAGGCGAAGAAGGACAACTTTAAGCAGGCGGCCGATCTGATGAAGCAGGCCGACACCTCGGCCAGCAACGAGGAAGCCAATCAGCTGAACGACAAAGCGGTGGCACTCAAAGTCGGGAATAGCAAGATGGACGGCCGCATCCAGCAGTTGGATTTTCAAGCGCACAGCTTGCTGCAAGACACCAAGAAAGTCGGGCCGAACCTGAAGGATGTGCGGCTCAAGCTGAATAAGAATTGGATTCCGGTGTGGCTGAAGAAGCCGACGGATTTCCGTCCGACCACCAAGATGCCGAACTTTCGGCTGAACGATCATCAGATACAGGCGATTTCGGCGTTCATCTGGCAGTCGGGTTTCACTGACGAGTTGCCGAAGCAGAAACCTGGCAACGTAGAGCACGGGAAAGAACTGTTTGAGACGCGGGGATGCCTGGCATGCCACTCGATTGGTGAAGGCGAGCAGATGCAGGGAGGAACGTTTGCCGCGAATCTGAGCCGCGAAGGTGAGAAAGCCAACTACGACTACTTGGTGCGCTGGATTCACAACGCGCGACAGCGCACGCGGCCGTATTGTCCGCTGGAGAAAAAAGATATTGGGCCGGAGGATTACGCGAAGAAGGGTCTTCCCTACCAGTGGGATTTGGAGCACAGCCAATGTCCCAACGACGGTCATGAGTTGCAAGTGCAGAACATGACGGTGATGCCGAGCCTGCGGCTTAGCGTGGAAGACACGCAAGACATTGCGAGTTTTCTGATGACGCAGAAACGGCAGGAAGCTTCTGCTTATGCTGACGCGTCGTACATGGACGATCCCAAGCTGAAGGAAGAGGGTAAAAGGTGGGTTCGCCATTACGGTTGTGCCGGTTGCCATGAGATTTCAGGATTCGAAGATGAAGGCCGCATTGGAACCGAGCTGACGTTCGAAGGCAGCAAGCCGATTGAGCGGCTGGATTTCGCGCTCTTTACCGAGGCTGCGCAGCGCGGCACTGCGGAGCCGATCACCGATCCGGAAGACCTGAAACGCTTGCCCGACGGCGCGGCGAAAGGTCCTTGGTACGATCACAAAGGATTTTTCGAACACAAACTGGCGGAGCCGAACGTTTACGACAAGGGTAAGACCAAGTCGGAGACCGAAGCGCTGCGCATGCCGAACCTGCACCTGAATCAAGAGCAGATTCGCGCGTTGGCCACGTTCTTGTTGGGTAGCGAAGAGAATTCCCTGCCCTCAAACTACCAGTACAAACCGGGCGATGCGCGGCGCGACATCCAGGATGGCTGGTGGGTGGTCAAGAAATACAACTGCATGGGCTGCCATCAATTCATTCCCGGGCAGAAAACCGTGCTGATGGGACTGCCGCAGTACCGCGAGAATCCGGAGCAGTTGCCGCCGAAGCTCTTGACCGAGGGCGCGCGCGTCGATCCCGAGTGGTTGCGGCGTTTCCTGGCGAACCCATCGTTGAGCGAGACGGACACGAATCGCAATGGAGTGCGTCCGTATCTGAAAGTGCGGATGCCGACGTTCTCCTTTTCAGCAAATGAACAGCGCAAGCTGGTCCGTTTCTTCCAGGCGCTTTCGCAGCAGGCGATGCCATACATTCCGGAACAAGTGCCGACGTTGACCGCGAAGGAAACGGAAATGGCCCGGAGTCTGTTCTCGAGTACGGCGGCGCCTTGTCTGAAGTGCCATGCGACGGGCGATCCGCAGCATGACAAGATCGCCACTGCGCCGAACTTTCTGCTAGCCAAGGAACGCTTGAAGCCGGACTGGGCGGAGCGCTGGGTGCTGGATCCGCAGGCCATCAGCCCGGGAACATCGATGCCCTCGGGATTGTTCCGGAGAGAGAACGGTCATTGGGTGTTTGCCGGCCCGACGCCGCCATCGTTCCAGGGCTACGAGAAAGATCACTCCAAGTTACTGGTGGAATATATTTTCCAACTTACGCCGGAGGAGCAGCGGCGAGTGGCAGCTTCGATGGGGCGGCCGCGGGCTTCGAACCAGACGCCGGCGATCCGAAAACAGACGACTACGGCGGCGAGCGGCGGTTCGCGGTAGAATGAAGGGTTCGATAACACCACTACAGTCGATACTGTCGAGCATGCGCTCGACTTGGACGGGCGAGGTCGCCCGTCCCCACACACAAACAAGTTATGTTCAATCTTCCACGAAAGGGCGACATCATGAATAAGAAAACATGGATTGCATTAGTAAGCCTACTGTTCCTGGGTTTGGGAATTCTGGCTGGCTGTAGCAAGAAAGAGGAAGCGCCTGCGGCGGCCCCGGAAATGGCCCAGCCCGCGGCTCCAGCGGCTACACCGATTGATCCGGCCACGGTGGCCGGCGTAAGCGGTACGGTGAAACTGGACGGCGCGGCCCCCAAGGCGGCGAAGATCGACATGAGCCAGGATGCGGCCTGCAAGGGAGCGAACACGGCGGAGACCATTGTTGCCGACGGCGGCCATCTGGCGAACGTGTTCGTGTACGTGAAGGATGGTCTAGGAACTCGAACGTTCGATGTTCCAACGACTGCCGTGACCATTGATCAGCAGGGCTGCAAATATCATCCTCATGTGTTGGGCGTGATGACGGGTCAGAATATCGACATCAAGAATGACGACCAGACCACGCACAACATTCACCCGACGCCGGCCTCCAACCGCGAGTGGAACGAATCGCAGCCGCCGAATGCCGCGCCCATCGAGAAGAACTTCGCGCGCGAAGAAATTATGCTGCCGGTGAAGTGTAATCAGCATCCCTGGATGCGGATGTACATCAACGTGGTGAAGAGCCCGTTCTATGCGGTAACCGGGCCGGATGGCAAGTATGAGATCAAGGGCCTGCCGCCAGGCACCTACACCCTTGCTTTCGTGCAGGAAAAACTGGGCGAGCAGACCCAACAAGTCACGCTGGCCGCGAAGGACAGCAAGACTGTGGACCAAAGCTTCAAGCAGCAGTAGATAGTTGAGTGGGAAGGGACGGGCGAGTCGCCCGTCCCTACGCAATCAGGCTCAGTTCACGCCAAGGAGTCACCTCTGAAGGCGCTTGCCACACCGTACCATCGGGCTCACCACCGCTTTGCGATGTTCACGGCGGGCGCGACTTTTTGTCTGCTGATCGCCGGGGCCCTGGTTACCAGCAACGATGCTGGCCTCTCGGTGCCGGACTGGCCGACTTCTTTCGGATCGATTTACAAGATTCCACACATGGTCGGCGGGGTGCGCTTTGAGCATACCCATCGCATGATCGCTGAATTCGTAGGGTTGCTGACGATTGTGCTCGCGATTTGGACATGGCGTGTGGAGAAGCGGCGCTGGATGAAGGCGCTAGCAGTTGGCGCCCTGGGAACCGTCGTCGCTCAGGGAGTGTTGGGAGGGTTGACGGTGTTGTTGTATCTGCCCCCGGCAGTTTCCTCGGCTCATGCAGCGCTAGCACAAACTTTCTTTTGCATTGCGGTAGCGATTGCGGTGTTCACCGGCCGCAGGTGGGTGGAAGAGGTTCCGGAAGTAGAGTTGGATTCGCGCCGGCCAACTCTGATCACTCTGAGCCTGCTCTCGATTTTTGTGCTTTACGTACAGCTCATCCTGGGCGCGATGTTTCGCCATCACGGAATGAGCTGGTGGCCGCATGTGGTCAATGCGCCGGTGGTAGCGCTGGTGCTGACCTGGACGGCGGTGCGGGCGCTGGCGGTGTACGCGAAGATTGGAGCGGTGCGACGGCCGGCGATTACGCTGTTGGGGTTGCTGATCACGCAGCTCTGCCTGGGGTTCGTGGCCTTCCTGACGCGAGTGGCGTGGGGGCGTGACGCAGTACAGCCGGAGTTGCCCATGGTGATGTCGACCGTTGCGCACGTGGCCGTGGGCGCGCTGTTGCTGGCAACCGCGGTGATTTTGGCAATTCAGGTATGGCGGCATGTGCCGGTGCCGTTCGACGAACGAGTGCCGGAAGGCGAGGGCAGTCCGGTAGCGGCATAAACGGTACGGTAGAATGTTCTGTGGCTTCTAAAACCTCGACGCTCCCCAGCGATGACGTGCGCCCGCCGGTAAACTCCGCGGTCATCTCGGTTCAAAACCTGGTTCATCGCTATGAAGAACGCACGGCGCTGGATGGCGTTGCCTTCGACGTGCAATCGGCTGCTCTGTTCGGGCTTCTGGGTCCGAACGGCAGTGGCAAGACCACGCTGTTCCGAATTCTTTCCACGTTGATGATTCCGGCAGGCGGCCGGGCAATGATTCTGGGATTTGATGTGGCCCGTGATCCGAACGCTGTGCGCCGCCACATTGGGGTGGTCTTTCAGGCGCAGAGTATTGATGTGAAGCTGACGGCGGCGGAAAACCTGTGGCATCAGGGGCATCTTTACGGGCTGCGGGGAGCGGCGCTCAAGGGGCGCATTCAAGAAATGTTAGGGCGGGTGGGATTGGCGGACCGCGCCCATGAAAAGGCAGAAACATTTTCCGGCGGCATGCAGCGGCGTCTAGAGCTGGCCAAGGGACTGCTGCATCACCCCAGCGTCTTGCTGCTGGATGAGCCGACGACGGGACTCGATCCCGGTGCGCGGCGGGATCTCTGGCAGTATTTGGCGATCTTGCGGGATGAAGAAAAAGTCACAGTTTTGGTGACGACTCATCTGATGGAAGAAGCGGAGCGCTGCGACCGCCTGGCCATCTTGAACGAGGGGAAAGTCGTGGCATTGGGTACGCCGAACGAGTTGAAGCATGAAATTGGCGGCGACGTGATTCTGCTGGATGCGCGCGATCCGGTATCTCTCGCAAACCGAGTGCAGCAGCGATTTCATGTGGAAGCGCAGGTGCTTCAGGGCAAAGTGCGGCTGGAGCGCGAGCAGGGCCATCACTTCATCACTGACGTTGTGGAGGCGTTTCCGGGGGAGATTGATGCGGTCTCGGTGAGCAAACCGACATTGGAGGATGTGTTCATTCATCGTACTGGGCACAGGTTCTGGACGGAGGGAAGCGAGGAAGCTCTGGAGCAGGGGACGTAAGAAAGCTTTACCGCAAAGATCGCGAAGGAGTCGCAAAGGACGCGAAGCAGAACCGGGGAGATAAGACTTGATGCTGCTGCTTTCAGTTGTGCTTGGAATTGTGCCGCTGTTGGGAATTGGGTGGACGGTGATGAACGGGACGGTAACCACGGTGGACGGTTTATTTTTGAGCCTGATTTTGTTGAGTTTGTCTGGCATTCTTTTCTTGAATGCATATCTGGAGCTTCGCAAGCGGCTGGCGAACGCCGAGGCGCCGGCGATGGAGGCAAGGAAATAAGATGGCGACACGCGCTGCAACTTTGCCTGGCCCAGTCTCCGCGGGCCTGCTCTTGCCTGCTTTTACCTTGTGGTGGCGGGAAGTGGTGCGCTTCTACCGGCAACGCAGCCGGGTAGTGGGAGTGATTGCGTCGCCGCTGGTTTTCTGGCTGGTGATCGGGTCGGGTTTTGGCACTTCATTTCGTTCGGGCAATGCAGCCGGGCAACAGCATTATCTGGACTATTTCTATCCCGGCGCGCTGATCATGATCGTCTTATTCACTTCGATTTTTACCATGATGTCGGTGATTGAAGATCGCAAGGAAGGGTTCTTGCTATCGGTGATGGTGGCGCCGGTGCCGCGCGGGGCGATTGTGCTCGGCAAGGTGTTGGGGGGAACCACGCTCTCGGCCATCCAGGGATTGATCTTTCTGGCTTTTGCGCCGTTTGTGGGAGTGCGGATGGGGATCAGCGACTTTTTGCTGGTGACGCTGGTGGTGTTTATGGTTTCGTTTGCGTTAACTGCGCTGGGGTTCGCCATCGCGTGGCGAATGGATTCGACGCAGGCGTTTCACGCGATTATTAATCTTTTTCTGATTCCGTTGTGGCTGCTGTCGGGTGCGATGTTTCCGCTGTCGGGGGCGTCGGGATGGCTGGCATGGGTCATGCGGGCAAATCCTTTGACTTATGGCGTTGAGGCGCTGCGCGGGCTGCTATATCCGGCGAGCCCAACGGTGGCTTCCCTGCCGGTTTCGATGGCGGCGCTGGGCTTGTTTGCAGCCGCCATGTTCGGATTGTCTTTTTTTATGGTGAACCGGCGCACCACGAGGCCGGCCGCATGATGCAAGTCGCTGCTGATTTCGCCATTTTTCCCAAGGTCAATGCGGTGCTGAATGGCACCAGCGCGGTATTGCTGGTCGTTGGGCGAGGCTACATCAAGCGCGGCCGCATGGCGGCGCATCGGGCGGTGATGATTACGGCGCTGGTATCTTCAAGTTTGTTCCTGACCAGTTATTTGTACTACCACTGGCATGTGGGATCGGTGCATTTTCAGGGACAGGGCTGGTGGCGACCGGTTTATTTCAGCATTCTGATTTCGCATACGCTGCTGGCGATCACCATTGTGCCGATGGTGATCATCACGCTCAACCGCGCATTGCGGCAAAGATTCGATGCGCACCAGGCGATTGCGCGCTGGACGTATCCGCTGTGGCTGTATGTGTCGGTGACCGGAGTGGTGATTTATTTCATGCTGTATCAGATTTTTGTGTGAAAACCTTTTCACCACAGAGACACAGAGGCACAGAGAAAACGAATCTTGCGTTTCTTTGCTCGCTCCGTGCGTCCGTGGAATAATGGTTGCATAGTTATTGATTTTCCCTGTGGCTCTGTGTCTCTGTGGTAGGACTTGTTCTTATGTCTGTCGTCCGATTAAAGATCGACGTTTCGGGCACGGTGGGCGACGAGGCCTGGCGCGGGATTCAGCAGTTCGATCAGATCCAGAGCGCGGAGTTCGGGCCGAAGTTTGGCTCGAGCGGGCCGTGCAAGCATCCGGCGAACACTCCGCATGGCAAGGGAGAATGGATTGGAGTTGAGATCCGGCTACAGACGCCGCTTCTGGCGCAATATGCGGTTTCGCATTATTTGGAGCAGGACCGGGTGCTGGATGCGGATGTGGTGGAATAGTTTTTAGAAGAGCTTGGAACCACAAAGGACACAGAGGGACACAGTGGAACACACAGAGATAGACCGCTAAATGGCTTCCCTGCCCCAATCTTCCGACGCAACTGAAGTTTCTGGAAACAGGCCGCCTCGTCCCCGCATGTCCACTCGCAATCGGCTGCTGTTTTTTGCGAC